>CAKZUG010000140.1 GCA_937920545.1 uncultured Saccharophagus sp. | reverse complement strand
GACGCTTCTTCCCCAAGGGAACTGACTTTATGGCGCTAAGTGAAGCAGAAATACAAGCGGCAGTTGATAAGCTCAATCATAGGCCAAGAAAAACAAGAGGGTATAAAACCCCTCATGAATTATTTACGGGGCAATCAGAAGTGCTGGTGGCTTCATAATGATTGCACTTAATACTTGAATTCAAGGGGTATTTATGTTTCGTCTAGTGCTTTTATGTTTTACATTGTTCACCACGGGTTGTGTTACTAATTCACTTGTTCCACAACCGATAACAGAAGCTGATTTGAGTGAAACTAACGGAGTATTGGTTGGTAGTTTTTCTAGAGACCCAAGCGGTCCAAAATACTATAGCCAGACATTCCGCTTCAAAAATGTCTCTACCGGTAAAGAACATTCTGTGTCATCACAACCGAGTTTCAATATGTTTTCTGGTAAAACATCAGATGATTTTAAGCTGTCAAACAGTCATGGCGGCGTCTTTGCGCTCTCTTTGCCAGCAGGAGAATATACCTTCCATAATTTTCGATTATACCAATCTAATGGTTACTTTGAGCAAAATTGGACATCTCAAGAACCATATTCAATTCCGTTTTCCATCCAAGCTAATAAAGTAAACTATGTTGGTGAAATAAAGCTGAGTCCATTAACGGCGAAGAATGTATTTGGCATTAAAGTACAGGCGGGTGGAGTTTGGATTATTTCTGATCAAAAGAATCGAGATTTTGGAGTTATTGCAACAAAGCACCCTGAAATACCCTTGAACCAAGTAGTCAGTGTTATCCCTGAAAGAAAAGAAATATTCACACCGTTAGTAATTCTTCCTTCAGAAGTAAAAGAGGATAACAAACAAGCAAGTAAAGAAATCTAACTTATTTTACATTCCTCTCTTTTTTGTGGTGACGGATGCTTGAAGAATTAAATATAGGTATATTCTTATTCTATGAGGTTAAAGCTAGTTGAAAATTTTATTCAAGAAATTGCGAATAAAACAGATCATCAAGTGAGATAAGTGAATTATTGAAAGAAAACTCCATTGGATCAATTCAACTTTTCAATGGCTGATTGAGAATTTGTGACTATAAGTACTTATCGTGGATTATAGAAAGGTTTTTAGTCACTTTATTTTCTCCTAGTAAAAATAATTTAGTGAAGCCATATATTTTCCCGTCATCGAGTCATGATTTTAATGAACTTCAGGATACCCATAAACCTTTAATGAAACATATTTTATTACTTATATGCATATTCAATTTTTCAGCTTATGCTGGGGTAGACCTTGTGAGAGTTGAGAAATCTAAGAGTAAACTCTACCTCTTAGAGGGTGATAAAATTATAAAAGAGTACCGTGTGTCATTTGGTGCAAACCCGAAAGGGCATAAGCAGCAAGAGGGTGATAAAAAAACACCTGAAGGCCGCTATATATTGGATTACAAGAAAGAAGATTCTTCTTTTTATCGAGCTATGCATATCAGTTATCCTAACAAGGTAGATGTTGCTAAAGCGGTATCAAGAGGCGTTTCTCCGGGTGGTTTTATTATGGTTCATGGGCAAAGAAATGGGCTTGGTTGGTTATCGGCTGTAACACAAAAATTTAATTGGACAAACGGTTGTATTGCTTTATCTAATGTTGAAATGGACGAGTTTATGTCGTTGGTTAAAGTGGGTACAAAAATAGAGATTAAATGGTAATGTTCATTTACATCGACATGCTTGTACGGTGAATTCGTATAATTATTTAGTTGTCGATAACATAAAAATTATCGTATTACTTATTGAAATACTTAATAAGTGATGTGAAAAATTATAGGTTTAAATAAGATATGGATTTCACGCCAATAATCAATCAAGTGTTAAATGCTACTTGGTATTTAATACCCTTATTTATTTTAATTAGCCTCTTTAAAACGCCTTGGTTTAAAGGTATTTTTGGTGAGTTTCAAGTTAACGTATGTTTACGCCTATTTTTACCTAACGATAAATACCACCTTATAAAGAATGTAACGCTACCTACCCAGGATGGTAGCACGCAAATTGATCATGTTTTGGTTTCGCAATATGGTGTATTTGTTATAGAAACAAAAAACATGAGAGGCTGGATATTTGGCTCTACGCATAACAAGCAATGGACACAAAAAATATATAAATATTCAACTCGCTTTCAAAACCCTCTGCATCAAAATTATAAACATGTAAAAGTATTGGAAAGCTGCTTGAATATTCCTCTTGAGAGTATTTTTTCAGTTATCGTTTTTGTTGGTGATAGTACGTTTAAAACAGATATGCCAACTAACGTGACGTATGCTGGTGGCTGTATTAGATACATAAAGGCGATTGATACTGAGGTTATCAGTCAAGAACAAGTACATAATATTATTAGTATTATTGAGGCAGGGCGGATCGTACCTAGCATAAAAACGAATCGTGAACATGTGACACACGTTAAAAAAATTATTATCGCCAAAAGCAATGAAAAACTATGCCCTAAATGTAAGTCTATAATGGTATTAAGAGAGTCAAAAAAAGGGAGGTATGCGGGTAAAAATTTTTGGGGCTGTTCTACTTTCCCTAAATGTAGGGGTATTGTTAATGTCACTTAATATGTAATATTACTATAATGTTTTACAGTAAATTTTGGTATGATTGCTTATAAATCAGCATTGTGTTGATTTTGGTACATGAAAAACCCCACGTAACATACTATTACCACTGGAATATATATGCAGTTAGTAAAATTTCTTTTAGTCATAGTGGCTATTTTTTCGTTTAAAGTCTCGGCTGAGGAATTTGATAAAATAAGCCTAAATTTTAAAAATATCGAAACACATAAGTTATTAAAAATTATTTCAGACTTTTCGGGAAAGGGGTTGGTACTGCCCGACTCTAACATGGGTGTGACCAGTATCTATGTTAAAAACACTCCGTGGAATGAAGCCCTTAGAGCAATAGAACAATCTGAGCATTTAACTATTAACATAAATGATGCGTTAATTATTGTGTCTAAAGATGAATGTAAAAAAACGATATTGACAACAAACAGATAAGCAATAAATAACAATATTTCATGTTGTTTCACTTTAGGTGGCATATAGGTGGCATATAGGTGAGCTATATGCCGTTAATTAAGCCTGCTCTCTTTTTTCTTCTTAGCTTTTCTTCTTGGCTTTTCTTTTTACTGGTCTATGCCTTTATGGTTCTTATTCACTTTGTGTCGTAGGTAATCATGCTAGGGAACCTCTGGTTAACCTCATGGTATCTCTGGCTTTCAGAAAGCTTTCCTGTTTAGGCAGCTGAGAAAGGCGGGCTGTTTACCCTTTGAGCGAAGTCAACGCAGACTGATTACCTAGTGCTTGATAGTAGTGTTTGAGAGCTTTCTGAAAGCCCAAAAGGGCGTGGCCTAGAGCAGTCACTTGCGTTATTGTCTTTTGACAAGGGCTTCGGGTCATTTTTGCTTAGGGCTACGGTCATTAGCTGCAAAAGACGCCTAGCAATGAACTGCTCTAGATCACGTAGAGACGCTACGAGGTTAATCATAGGTTCCCTATCTAGTTTGCGTTATGCATCATTGAGTAATAATGCTGTTGTGGCTATTTCTTGGTCTTTTGGTGTGTTGATATTAAAAAAAGGGTCCAGCGTTTGGTTATTCGGTAGGCGTTGCTGATCAAAGTAGCATGCCTCGGCGTGTTGGCTTTTCAAAAAACGGCCTACAGAGCGTTGGTTGGAGCGTAGAAAATGCGCTATAGCTTCTGCTGATTCGGCTGGCCAGTAAGCGTGTAGAAAGGCTTGTGATTGGTCGCTAGTACTATAAAGCAAGCTGTTTTTGCTTGTTTTGTGCTCATGTACATGGCTATAAAACTGTTGCGGTAAAAAAACACTGTCGCCGCTTATTGTGATAATGCCTGTATGTTCTGCATGGTTAGTGGCCGAGTTAATAACGCGCAGTGCCGACACCACACCCGCCAATGGCCCTTGAGATTCAAAGTCGGGTGTGTCTTGTATAATTTTAATACCGAGCTGTTTACATAGGTGAATTATTTTTTTGTTAGCGTGATTAATATTGAGATAAATTTTGCTCGTTTTACCGTATGTTTGATGTTGTTGTGCCAGTATGCAGTTAGTTAGCCTTTCTAGTAATGTTGTTTGGCCAACAGTAATTAAGCATTTAGTGATGTTGTTTAATCGTTCGGCATTGCCCCCTGCAATAATAACAACGGGTGTAAGGTGTGTTGAGGTGTAGTGGCTGTTTGGCATGGTTTAACTGAACCGAGTTAAGAGGTGGTGTCGCTATGCGTTACAAGGTATAACAACCATATCAATTTATAAGGCAGTTTATAAGGCCGCCTTGTGTGTAAGCAGTGAATAAGAGGAGTAATTGTGGATTTACATGATATTAGGCGCAGTTATAGCCTAGATAAATTAACAGAAGAAAGCATTAATAGTTGTCCCTTTAAGCAGTTTGAGCAGTGGCTTAAGGAGGTTGTTGAGGCGCAAGTCCCCGATCCTACAGCGATGGTGTTATCGACGGTTGATACTGATAATACGCCCAACACACGTATTGTTTTACTTAAAGAGCAGGTGCCAGATGGCTTTGTGTTTTTTACCAATTACAGCAGCGCAAAAGCAAAGGATATAAGCCAAAATCCTAATGTGAGTTTGCATTTTCCATGGCATTTTATGGAGCGCCAGGTCAGTATTAAGGGTATTGCTGAAAAGTTATCTAAAGTTGAGTCAATGCGTTATTTTTTGTCTAGGCCAAAAGAGAGCCAGCTAGCGGCTTTTGCCTCGCGTCAGAGCCAGCGTGTGAGTTCTCGCCAAGCATTAATGCAGCAGTTTGATGTGATAAAAGAAAAATATAAAAACGGTGAAATTCCCATGCCAGATTTTTGGGGTGGCTATAAAGTTATTCCTACAAGAATAGAATTTTGGCAGGGGGGAGAGCATCGGCTACATGATAGATTTGTGTTTAAAAAAACACATGACGCCTATTGGAGCCGGGACCGGCTGCAGCCTTAATTTAGCGTTGTTAAAAACTAAAAAAGCTACCTGTAGGTAGCTTTTTTTAATCACTTAATCACTAAAAAAATAATTTACTTTATCTGGGTCTGAATGAAATAAATGGATTGACCATTTTACCTATAACGCCAGTTAGTTTAACGGGTGCTTCCACGACTGTTAGGCATAAGCAATCTGAATTTTGAGTTGCACGAGGTTTATGTATATTACCTGGTTGCATCTCGATATAGTCACCTGTTTTATAGGTGCCAGATTCATCTGAAAAGCTGCCTTCAAGCACAACGGTAATTTCAACGCCTTTGTGATCATGTTCAACAACTTTTCCACCTTTCTTGATTTTATGAAAGCAAACTTCATGCGTAGATTGGCCCGTTTTAAGAACGGCCTCATGAAGGCTTTTGCTCACTTTACGCCATGTTAATGGTTCGTTAGACTTGAGTAATTTAGTGATAACCTTTTCGTTAACACGGTTAGTGTTTTCGAATGCAGTTTTCACTTTTTCTTTAGATATTTTCAATTCTTTAGGTAATAAACTTTCTGCATCTTTTTGATCGTTCTCTATACGTTGCATAAGTTGATCGAATGAAAAATTGACTGGTTCACTTTTGATTGTGTTTTTCAAAAATGAACCACCAAGGACGTTGTATTCACTCACTTTATTCTTGCACTCAGGGCAATGTGATAAATGAGTTGAAACACACAACGCCACAGCTGATGGTAAATTACCAGCTGAAAACTCCAACAGTGTATTGTCGCTTGGGTGATTTTTTAACATGTCTGACTACCTCATTGATACAGCTTGAAGTTTTTTGAGTCCAAGCCTGACTCGTGATTTGACAGTACCTAGGGGTAAGTCTAACTCTTGTGAGATCTCAGAGTGTGATTTGCCTTCTAAATACACTTTTCTTAAGCATCTAGCCTGCTCAACGGGTAAGGTGCTTAGGTGGTTTCTAGCGAGTTGAGCATCGCGCGATTGCTGTAAATATACAAACGGTTGGTGGTCTAATGTTTCATCCCAAATATCGTCAGCTTCAAGACCATCAACAACATTGTTTGTGTGTTTACTGTGTTTACGTAAATAGTCTATGCGCGTATTACGCATAACCGTAAATATCCACGTGCTCGCAGATGATTTTTTAGCATCGAAAGATTCGGCTTTACGCCATACTTTTAAAAGTACTTCTTGAACGAGTTCGTCAGAATTATCGGCGTTGATCCCTGATATATTTGATACACAAAAGCCTTTAATTAAAGGCGCGAAATGATCAAATAGTCTGGAGAAGGAGTTTTGGCAACGGTCATTAGCTACTTTTTCAAGTAGCACAGACCATTCGTCATCGCGGTGGTGCTTGCTTTTAACAAGATCTTTGTTTTCCACAGGTCGAGCCTCGTGTGAATCTTTGCGATTTTGCACTGCCGTTAACATAATTATCTCTCTTAAACGTTAATTTTTAAGGAATTCAGTATGCAAGTTAGTACGGAGTGTCAAATTTGACAGATCACTAATGCTCGAATGGAATTTATCCGTGATCTAGTATGATTGTGTAGGCGTAGCCTTAACATAAAACATGATTGCTAAAATACTAGACTTATTACCAATAAGTGCAGCACCTAGGAGGATGAAAAATGCAACAGTCAGCATCGAATATCAATGCACCAAAAAATGCATTAAAAGCCGTGAATACAGAAAATAGACATTCTATAACCGAAAAACTTACGCAGTTTTATTCATCATTCTCTGCTTCGAGTATGGCACAGATAAATACGCTTTACGCTAAAAATATCGTTTTTAGAGACCCTATCCACGAAGTTAAGGGGTTAACTGACCTTCATGACTACTTTTTAGGCATGATGAAGAAGACGTCAACATGTGAATTTGAGTTTCTTGATTTTAGTGAGAACAGCTTTTATACCTGGAAAATGCATTTTACTCACCCCAAGGTTAATGGTGGTAAGCAAGTCTCGGTCGATGGCGTTTCGCACATAAAGGTAGACGATAAGAGTCATTTGATTACATATCAACAAGATTACTACGATATGGGCTCTATGCTGTATGAGCATTTGCCCATCTTGGGGTGGTCGATAGATAAGTTAAAGAACCGTATGAAATAAGAGATTTGTATACTCTTATTGGCCAGTAATCAGCGCATGTTCTTTAAAGATTAACCCCAAAAACAATAATAAGCGTAATAATTGTTAAATCTATTGGGTTGATAGCTTTAATTAATAATGAGCTAGTATAAAACATCAAAAGAATACTGCCGAGGGTGGTTAAATAACATTACATGTATTTATCGGTAGTAAATTGATAGCAATCCATTATCTATGCATATACAAGTAGCAAATAAGGCTAAATATGACTAACGGTATAGAGAACAAAACGGTATGGCTTACAGGTGCCAGCTCTGGTATTGGTGAGGCGCTTGTACATCAGCTCGTCAAAAGTAGGAATTTTGTCATTATTAGCGCTAGGCGTGCGGATAAACTACAAAGCCTTGTTGATATGTACCCCGAAAAATTGGCGATATTAACTTATGATGTTGTTGATGAAAAATCTAATGCAACAATAGCTAGCAGGTTAGGTGATATAACAGACCAAGTTGATGTTCTTATTATGTGCGCGGGCACATGTGAGTACGATAATGGGCCCGATTTTGATCCCAGCATGTACAAACGGGTCATGGACGTCAACTTTATGGGCACTGTAAATACCCTTCATGCGGCTAAGCCTTTTTTACTCAAGGCGAAAAGAGATAATCCTGGATCACCCCATATAGTTGCTGTAAGTAGTATGTCATCGCTCGCGGCGTTTCCGCGTGCTGAGGTGTACGGGGCATCTAAAGCTGCTATTGATTACTTAATGGAGTGTGCAAGTATTGATCTTAAAAAAGAGGGTGTGGATGTCACGATAGTGCGCCCTGGTTTTGTCGATACCCCGCTTACTCAAAAAAATGATTTCCCCATGCCTTGGATCATGCAACCCAATGAGGCGGCCTCAGCCATTATTAAAGGTATGGTTAAAAAGAAGCGCTATATCAACTTTCCGTGGCAGCTCAATATTGTATTAACTTTAGCAAAAATATTCCCCTCATTTTGGGTAAGTAAAATTGGCCCAAAACTTGTCAAAAAAGAGACAATTTAATGAAAATAGCCATTATTGGTTCGGGTATTGCCGGCATGAGTGCGGCGTACTACCTTAATAAAAAGCATGATATTACCCTGTTTGAAAAAGATGATCGATTAGGCGGCCACACAGCCACAAAAGATATTACTTTAGATGGTAAAAGCTACCGTATCGACACGGGCTTTATTGTGTTTAATGATCGTACATACCCTAATTTTATTGCACTAATGAATGAGCTTAATGTCCCGTTTAGCGAGACGCCAATGGGGTTTAGCGTAAGCTGTAAACAAACGGGTTTAGAGTATGCAGGTAAAAATTTAAATACGATTTTTGCACAACGAAAAAATTTATTATCCCCGTCTTTTTATACGCTTTTATTTGATATTATGCGATTTAATAAGCAAGCACAAAAAGACTACCAAGAAAAAACCATTCCTCAAGGCCAAACCTTAGGTGAATATTTAGATAAAAATAAGTACAGCGAGACATTTAGCCATAATTATTTGGTGCCTATGGGCGCGGCTATTTGGTCTGCATCGTTTGATACGATGCGTAATTTCCCTATTGAGTTTTTTATTCGTTTCTTCTTTAATCATGGCTTGTTAGACATTACTAACCGCCCAAAATGGCGTGTTATTGATGGTGGATCAAACAGTTATATTCCAGCTTTAACTAAAAGCTACAGCGATAAAATACACTTAAGCTCAAAAATTAAAACGGTTATTCGCACTGATAAAGGCGCTGAATTACATATGCAAGATGGTGAAATTCAGCATTTTGATCAAGTTGTGTTTGCGTGCCATAGTGATCAGGCTTTGGCATTGCTACACGATGCAACGCCATTAGAGTCTGAATTACTCAACGCATTACCTTATGAAGAAAACAGTGTTGTTATGCATTACGATACCTCTTTACTGCCTAAAAAACGCTTAACGTGGTCGAGTTGGAATTATAACTTGCATGAAAAAATAGCTGACAAAGGCCAAGGTGAAACGCAAAGTAAGCTACCCGTACTGACTTACAATATGAATATCTTGCAGCATATTAAAAGCGATTATACTTTTTGCGTCACATTAAATGCCGATGACGATATTGACCCCAGTAAAATACTGGGTAAATACCGATATTCACATCCACAATTTAGCCTTAAAGGTATTGCTGCACAAGAGCGTTGGCAAGAGATAAACGGCACGCAAAACACCTGGTTTTGTGGTGCGTATTGGGCCAATGGGTTTCATGAAGACGGCGTGAGCACAGCCCTGCGTGTAGCTAAGGCCATAGGGTAAACAGTGTTGTTAGAAAGCGGTATTTATGAGGGGCGTGTTTTTCATGAGCGGCTTACCCCAAAAAAACACAGTTTTTGTTATCGTGTTTTTATGATGTATTTAGATTTAAATGAGTTAGATCAATTTAGCCAGATACATCCATTTTGGGGTGAAAATAAATATGCGTTAGCGCGTTTTAAGCGTAGCGATTTTTACGGTGATAGCGATAAACCTTTAACATCTGAAATACAATCTCTTGTACAAAAACAGTGTGGTTTTACGCCAAGCGGTGCTGTTAGGTTACTCGCTAACCTGCGTTATTTTGGTTATATTATGAACCCGCTCGTAACATATTATTGTTTTGATAAAGATAATAACTTAGAGGCCATTATTGCAGAGGTAACGAATACTCCTTGGGGTGAGAAACACCCTTATGTACTCGATTGTCGTGGGCAGCAAACACAGCAGCAGCATGTATTTGAAAAGGCGTTTACTGTATCGCCTTTTAACCCCGTAGACATGACGTATCACTGGGCGTCATCAACGCCAAGTAATGCTTTAAATATTAAAATAAAAAACACACAAAAAGATGTCCCTGTATTTCATGCTGCAATGAATCTACAGCGTGTCGAATTATCTAAAAAAGCGTTATCACGTTTTCTCATCGTATACCCGTTTTTTACCGTAAAAGTGATCAGTACTATCTATTGGCAAGCACTTAAATTATTTGTAAAAGGCGTGCCGTTTTTAGGTAAAAATTATTCAACATCGCCTAGCGTTAAATAAATTAGGAAATATTGTATGAAGTCTATTAATTCAATGAGCGAAACAGAGCGTCACTTATCTAGGTTACAAGAGGGCGTTCAATTGTCGAGCAACCGCATAGGCCGTCTCGATAAGATTGCACGCCGTATTGTGCATACTATTTTTTCTAAACTCGCTATTGGAAAGCTTATTATTGATGATGAGCAAGGCCAGCATACCTTTGGCGATATGTCAGATGACGCCGCCTGCATCGCTCATATTAAAGTACATCATACAAGTGCCTATAAAGATGTCATGTTATCTGGTGTGAATGGTTCTGCAGAAGCTTATATGAAGCGCTACTGGACAACCCCCGACCTCACCAACGTGATACGTATTATGGTGCTTAACCAAGCCATGTTAAAAAAGCTCGATTCTAGTTGGAGTATTTTTTACAAGATGGCAGCCAGTATTGGCGATAAACTAAAATCTAATAGTATTAAAGGCTCTAAACGCAATATTGCTGCACATTATGATTTGAGTAATGACTTTTTTAAGCTTTTCTTAGATCCGTCTATGATGTATTCCGCTGCGATTTACCCGCATGGAAACGCCACTCTTGAAGAGGCATCGCAAAATAAACTAAAGCGTACATGCGATACATTACTGCTGAATAAAGATGATCACCTCATTGAGATAGGCACTGGCTGGGGTGGTTTAGCTGTATACGCCGCCAAGCATTATGGTTGTAAAGTGACCACAACAACTATTTCACAGCAGCAATACAATTACGCTAAAGAGAGTATCGAACGCGAAGGGCTACAGGATAAAATTACCCTTTTAAAACAAGATTACCGCACCTTAGACGGCACATATTCAAAATTAGTTTCTATTGAAATGATAGAGGCTGTTGGCCATGAATATTTAAGCCAGTATTTTGAAAAATGTAATAGCCTATTACAAGATAATGGCTTAATGCTCATTCAGGGTATTACCACAACAGATCAGCGTTTTGAGCGAGAAAAAAATACCACCGACTTTATTAAACGCTATATCTTTCCCGGTGGTAACTTACCTAGCAATGCTGTCATAGCCAAAAATATCGAAACCAAAACCGATATGCATATGGTTAACTTGCTTGATATTACCGACGATTACGCCAAAACTTTGGCCGAGTGGCGACACCGTTTTATGCAAAATTTAAGTGCTGTTTACGCGCAGGGTTTTGATGATCGTTTTGTCAAAATGTGGGAGTTCTACTTGTGTTATTGCGAGGGCGGATTTAGAGAGCGTGTAATTAATACCTCACAATTTGTGTTTGCTAAACCCATGGCAAGGTTGTTACCGCGATGAGCGCTGCAATGATGAATATGTCTGAAAAATATAAAGGTATGATCCCCACTATCGTGAATGGTGTGTTGTTTCAGGCGGGCTGGTGGGTATGTATGTTGGCGTCAACCCCCGTTATTTTACTCTTTGTGGCTTTCTATTTTGGTTTACATATAAAGCTGAACTGGCTAACACAAAAACAGTGGGTAAATGTTGCAAGAATTACCGTACTTGGCTGGGCATTAGACAGTATTTTATCGTTCTCGGGTTTGCTTAATTTTGCTAACGGACAGCAGGTTTTACCTATTTGGCTTTTAAGTGTGTGGGCTATGTTTGCCGTCACTGTTTTTTTATCGCTTAAATTTTTAAATAAGCATTTATTGTTAGCGGCTGGTTTAGGTTTAGTCGGTGCGGGTTTAAGTTATTTTGGTGGCGACAAAATCCGTGATGATATTGCTATTGGTTTAACTGAGTGGCCTGTTTGGCAAGGTGCATTAATTATTGGTGTTATTTGGTCGGTTTTTTTACCGTTTATTTACTACTACTTACGTTTTCAAAAAGTGGAGCCTTTTGTTTCCAAAACAGGTGAATATAATAATGTTTAATATACGTTTAAAGAGTCGTTTTTATCGCGTTATATGTGTACCTATATTATGCTCTTTTTCGGCTTTATCGGTCGCATCTGCTTGTGATCGCTCTCATAAGGATGGGGCGTTTATAGTAGGTGAAGTAACCGATAAAAAAAATGGTGATGTTTTATATTGCGAATTCCATATTAACCTCAAAACTGATGAGGCCATGGAAAAATACGATGTAAGCTTTGCTAAACCGTTAATTGAAGCGAACCCCATTAACAAAGCGAAAGCAGCAACATTGGTGAAATACGCCAATGCTAAAGGCGAGCTTATTGCCAAAAAGCTATTGGTGTATGGTGATAACCCCGTGCAGCCCAATGCTATGCAAGTGGATAGTCGCTATGATGAAAAACGTATTGCATTTAAGAAAGGTAGCGATTGGCAAGTGGGTTTTAAGGCGCATGATGCCTCTAAGGTTGATTATAAAGCGCTATCAGCTAATACATTTATTAACGATGCTGGCTTTAATGATTTAGTCAAAAAAGAGTGGGATACTTTAACAGGTGGTGATGGTGTATCGTTTCCGTTTTTGTTAATTAAGCAATTTAAAACCGTTGACCTACGCGCAAAAAAAAGCCGTTGTAAATGGGATGCGCCGGATTCATCGGTTTGTTTTAGTATAAAAATTGACAACACTGTTTTGAGTTGGTTTGTGGGTGGTTTATCGCTTGAATACGACAAAAAAACACGTCAACTACTGACTTTTGAAGGGGTCGTTAACATCTTAGATGAGAATAAAAAAACGCCTAAGGCGCGCATTGAATACCGTTATTTATAATATTTAGCGTCTTAACCTCAGCATCATTGGGATGTAATCAGAATATTTCTAAAGAGTTTACTTCTAAAGAGTTTATTTCTAAAGTAAGCTCATTTCTAAAAAGAGTTTACTTAAACTCTCTTTTTACCTTCCCGCATCTTTTACACGTCGATACCGTTGCTAGTTTGCCTTGTTGAGAGTCAAAAGGGCGGTTTTTATCGACGACCCATTTATGAAAACCGCTTTTGCATAAGGTTTTACCCTTATGCTTTTCTTTGAGGCTTTTGGCTTTGAAGGGAAGGATGTCGGCCATGGTATTTTGCCTGTAGGGCACTGGTGGAAGCTGCCCTTTAAGTAGGTTGTAGAATCGTAAAACGATAAGCGTAATGGGCCTAAAATATTTTAAGCTACGCTATTTGGCCTGTTGTACGAACGCGTTTTGCGCCTTTTTTGGTTTCGCTTTTTTGTGCGTCGCGTAGGCGTTTTGCACGGGCATCAAATAGGTTTTTAATGGCTATTAACAAGCCAGCGACTAAAAATGCGCCCGGTGGTAATACAGCCACTAAAAAGCCTTTGTAGTTTTCGCCAAACACGTTAAGTGTCCAATTTTTGGCCGATTCGCCAAACAGTAAGTGCATGTTATCAAACAATGTGCCTGCGCCTATCAGCTCACGTATCGCGCCAATGGCTAGCAGTACCCACATAAAACCTAACCCCATCATAAAACCGTCTAGGGCCGAAGGCAGTACCCGGTTTTTACTGGCAAAGG
This sequence comes from uncultured Saccharophagus sp., assembly GCA_937920545.1. Classification (GTDB taxonomy): domain Bacteria; phylum Pseudomonadota; class Gammaproteobacteria; order Pseudomonadales; family Cellvibrionaceae; genus Saccharophagus. The sequence goes on along the minus strand of CAKZUG010000140.1, from coordinate 6,409 downwards.
CATCGGCGCGGCCAAGAATGGCGCAGTTGGTGACAATAAGGGGAATAAAAATACCCAGTATCTGGTATAGCTCGTAGGTGAATGCCTGCATAAGTAGCTCGGTGCAGGTGGTAAATGCGGCAATAATCATCACAAAGGCGGGTAATCTCACGGCATCGCTAACGGCATTACGGATAAGCGATACAGCAATATTAGACCCTATTAGCACGAGCATTGTGGCTAGGCCAAGGCCGAGCGCATTAACAATAGACCCTGTTACGGCAAGCAGAGGGCACAAGCCAAGTAATTGGACTAATGCAGGGTTGTTTTTCCATAAACCGTTATGGGTGATTTCTTTAACTTGACTCATGGCGTGGTGTTACCTGTGTTGGTAGCAAAATTAGCATCAAAAAGGGCGTCTTTATTCTGGTTAAAAAAGACAAGCGTATCTTCTACTTGGTTAACCACGGCACGGGGCGTGATGGTAGCGCCTGTAAACTGATCAAAGGCACCGCCTTCTTTTTTGACTGTCCATGCATCTTGTTTGGGGTTGGTAAGTGATGTGCCGTTAAAGCTTAATACCCAATCACTTTTGTTTACATCAATTTTATCGCCCAAGCCGGGTGTTTCTTTATGGGTTAACACACGTACGCCAGCTACCTTGCCATCAAAATTAACGCCCACTAACAGCTTGATATCGCCACTGTAACCTTCTGGCGTCACGCTCGGAATAATTGCTGCAACAGGTACGTTATTTTTGTAAGCAAGGTGAATAGCTGTGCCCGTTGGTAGGTTTAAACGTTTAGCTTGGGCTTCGTTTAATACGTATAGGCTTTCGAGCATATTATTATCGTGCTGGTTTTGTGGAATAATCTCAAATAACGCTTTTTGCGCGGCACGCTTTTCTTGCTCATTGATTTTTTCAGCGGTCGCGCCAAAAGTAAACGCTAAGATGGCAGCGGTTAAAACAGCAAAGCCACCGAGTATCAGGCTATTTTTTGTTATGCTTTGGCGTAACACGGTTTATCCTTTTGATTTTGATTTTGATTTATGGCCATACGTTCGTGGCTTGGTGTAATAATCAATAAACGGTGCGGCAAAATTAAGCAGTAATACAGCAAACGCGACACCATCGGGGTAGTTACTAAAACTACGAATCACAAAAATAAGTACGCCTATAAGCGCACCAAACACAATGCGCCCACGGTTACTGACCGCCGAGCTAACGGGGTCGGTAATAATAAAAAAGGCACCAAACATGGTGGCACCGGTTAACCAATGAAATAACGGCGAGCCTAGCGAGCTTGAGCTGCCACCATCGTAAAAAACAGCGGCTAATATGCCCAGTGCCGCTAACATGCTAATGGGGGCGTGCCATGTAAATACGCGCTTATACATTAAGTAAATACCGCCCGCTAAAAAGGCGATGTTAACCCATTCCCAGCCTACACCTGCAAACAGGGCTTGGCTAAACAAGGGGTTATCTGAATACAGCTGGTTGACCAGTTGGCCATCGTTTTGGCGCATCAGCTCTAATGGCGTGGCAGAGGTATAACCATCTAAAAGTGCCCCTTCCATTATTAGCTCGTGACCTAAAAATACTTTACCCAGTGCAGCACTTAAGCTGGGTAACTCGCCGCCGTTAAGTGGGGCGGGAGTTATCCATGATGACATTTCAAGCGGAAATGAGATCAGTAGCACCACATAGCCAATCATGGCGGGGTTAAAGGGGTTAAACCCTAAGCCGCCATAGAGTTGTTTAGCGATCACAATAGAGAAAAACATACCAACAGCAATCAGCCACCAAGGCGTATAAGCGGGCAAAGCTAGGCCTAGCAAAAACGCGGTGACAAGGGCGCTGTAGTCTTTTAAATAAAAGGTAATATCGCGTTGGCGCATATACAAAATAAGCGCTTCAAACCCTAGCCCAAATAGGCTGGCTAAGATCAAATTAATAAGGACGCCAACACCAAAAAAATACGTTAGGGCAATAATGCCTGGAATGGTGGCGTAAATAACACTGAGCATCACATTGCCGGCTTGGCCTTGTTTGCTTGTGTGTGGGGAAGTGACTTTCAAAAATTGCATATAAGATTCTTACAAAGGAACAAGTAATAATGGGGGCGGCGCAGGCCACCCCTATAAATACGACAGAATTAGTCTGACGTGTTAACCGCGTGCATATGTACATCTTGTTGTGGGAATGGGATAGAAATACCGTTTTTATCAAAAGCGTCTTTGATGTTTTCGGTCAAAGCCCAGTATGTTGGCCAGTAATCGCCTGTTTTAACCCAAGGGCGAACCACAAAGTTGACGCTGCTATCGGCAAGTTCATGAACCGCTACAACAGGCTCAGGATTTTTTAATACGCGTTCGTCATTGTTAATGACTTCCAGCATGATTTCACGTGCTTTTTTCATGTCGTCGCCATAACCAATACCCATGACTAAGTCGATACGGCGAGTAGGTTTAGCGGAATAGTTAACAATGGTGCCACCATAAATATGGCCGTTAGGGATAATAATTTCTTTGTTATCACCTGAGCGAAAAATAGAGTTGAAAACAGTAATTTTTTCAACAATACCTGCAGCGCCACCGGCTTCAACAAAGTCACCAATTTTAAAAGGCTTGAACATAATTAGCATCACGCCCGCTGCAAAGTTAGACAGCGAATCTTTAAGGGCTAGACCAATAGCAAGACCTGCGGCACCTAAAATAGCGAGTAATGATGTGGTGTCCATGCCTAGTTGCTCAACAGCAATTAAGATGACAACCGCTTTTAATAACGTGGCAATAATGGCTAATAAAAAGCCTTGTAGGGCCTCATCCATTTTGCGCATGTCCATCATTTTAGAGATAACGCTAATAATTTTACCGACAACAAAAAAGCCGATAATGAAAATAGCAAACGCAATCACAAGGCTGGTTGCAAATGGGATAAGCGCTTCTAGCCATTGGCCGCTTTGGAAAAAGCCGATAACTTTTTCACCCATTGATGCTGCATTTGCTGTGCTTTCTTCTGACATAATAGTTCCTTTAATTGGTGGTTGATGTTAAGAAATCTGGGTAAGTTTATCCTGCAACTTATTATATGCGTTCTCAAAAGCGGCTATATTATCATCGTTCTCATCTTTTGCCTTATTTAAACGTGTTTTGGCTTTATCGATACGTTTTTTGAGGCTCGCTATTTGATCTTGCTTTTTTTCGTCATCGGTCATGGCCGCTTTTGCCTTGGCTTTGGCCTGTGCGCGTTCGATTGCGCCAAGTGCAGCGTCAGCTTCGTTTTTGGATACAGGTTGTGTTGTATTGGCGGATACATCGTTGGCTTGTTGTGCCAGCACCGCTTTGGCGTCGGACAGTTTTTGTTCGAGTTTTTCTACACCGAGTTTCAGTGCGTCGGCCGTAGGTGTATTAGCTTCTTGTGCTTCTTTGTATTTTTGTGTGGCCACACCTAAGCGCTTTTCAATACTCGCCACGGCTGCGGCTTGTTTTTCGGCATCACTCATGGCCATTTTTTTCAGTGCGGGTGAGGTTGCGTCTTTACCTTTATCGTTGCTTGGCGCGCTGCTGTTTTTGGCTTGAGGTGTACCCGGTTCTGAGCTAGAGATGTCATGTTCTTTGTTAAACGCATCAAGCTTATTTTGCGCATCGTTAACTTTTAGTTCGGCCTGCTTGATTTTTGATTGTAGGGCGTCTTTGCGTGAACCGTTGTCTTCATCAATATTGGTTTGTAGTTGTGCATTGGCACGTTCTAATCGGCTTTGGGCACTGGTTAATGCCCGCGTTAGCTTGGCTTTTTGTGTGACAGGGTCAACCACTTTTGATGCTGTTTTATCTACCGCGTTTGTCGTGTTTTCTGTTTCTCCATTAGCGGGCTGCGCCGCTTTTTCTGCCATGAGCTTTTTCGCTTCTAGAGCGGCTTGTTTACGGGCTTCACGTTTGGCTTCTTTTTCTGCTTCGGCTTTAACAATACGCTCTTGACGCTGTTCAAAACGGAGGCGTGCGTGGTCTGATTTGGCTTTTTCTTCGCGTTGCAGTTTGATGGTGCCTTTAGAGGCACGGTAATACTGCACCAACGGAATATTTGATGGGCAAACATACGAACACGCGCCGCATTCTATGCAGTCAAACAGGTTGTGTTCTTCGAGTTTTTCGACATCTTCTGAGCGCGAAAACCAATATAATTGCTGTGGCAGTAGGCTCGCAGGGCAAGCTTGCTCACACATGCCGCACCGAATACACGGTTGCGCAGGTGCCGGTAAGGGCAGCTCTTTGGTTGAGGGAGCCAAGATACAGTTGGTGGTTTTGATAATAGGCACATTTTGATTATCGGCAGCAAAGCCCATCATGGGGCCGCCTACAATAATGCGTTGTTTATAATCGCTAACAAAGCCATGTTCTTGTAATACAAAACCAATAGGCGTACCCATTAGCACATTAATGTTGCGTTGCTTTTCAAGTGTTTGGCCTACAACGGTGGTAACACGGCTGATTAATGGCTCGCCATGGACGATAGCGCGGTGGCACGCAACCGCCGTGCCGATATTTTGCACGACAATTCCCAGCTGTGCAGGTAAACCACCCGACGGGATCTCTTTACCTGTCAGGATTTGAATTAATTGTTTTTCGCCACCCGATGGGTATTTAGTGGGGAAGCTCACCACATGAATACGCTCATCATTCAGTGCGTTGGCTGCTGCTTGCATAGCCGCAATGGCTTCAGGTTTGTTATCTTCAATGCCAATTAAGATCTCGTTGACATCGGTCAGTAAATGGCAAAAAAGCTGAGCGCCTAATAGTATTTCGTCTGCGCGCTCACGCATGAGCATATCGTCGGCGGTAATGTATGGTTCGCACTCGGTGCCGTTTAAAATAAGCGTGGTGATTTTTCGGTTCGATTTAGGGTTCGCTTTAATCGCCGTTGGGAAGCCTGCGCCGCCCATGCCTACAATACCCGCATTACGAATACGCTCTAAGATCTCATCTTTAGAGAGCTGCGTGTAATCATCACAAGGGTTGAGTGGTGCCCATGTGTCTTTGCCGTCGGGCTTTATGATTACGCACAAAGCACGCATGCCTGATGGGTGCGTAATGGTGCGTTCTTCAATCGCGCTAATAGTGCCTGATGTAGACGCATGGATAGCCGCCGAGAAAAAGCCTTCAGGCTTAGCGACACATTCACCTTTTAATACGGTTTGGCCTACTTCAACAATAGGGGTGGCGGGTGCGCCAATATGTTGCCCCATAGGTAAAATGATTTCGGGCGGCATGGCTATGGTGCCTATTTGCTCGCCTGTGCTTTGGTGTTTATTTTGCTCGGGGTGAATGCCGCCGGGTGTTTCCCATATTTGTCTCATGCGGCTGTTTCCTCCTCGGTAGCAGTGGTTTTATCCGTAGCAACGGTTTTATCGGTGGCAATAATGTTTGATGCAGCAACGCCCTTGGGTTGCGCCCAGTGCCATTGGTGTAGCTCGGGTTCAACGGTGAGCATATCAATACAATCGACAGGACAGGGTTCTACGCATAAATCGCAGCCTGTGCATTCTGATGTAATCACGGTGTGCATTTGTTTGGCGGCACCCAATATGGCATCAACGGGGCAGGCTTGAATGCATTTAGTGCAACCAATGCATTCGTCTTCGCGAATAAAGGCCACTTTGGGCAGCGCGCTTTCTTCGCCGTGCTCTTCGTCTAGCTCGGGGGCGTCTACACCGAGTAAATCGGCGAGTTCATTAATAGTCGTTTGGCCACCGGGTGGGCATTTGTTGATGCTGTCACCGTCGGCAATTGATTGCGCATACGGCTTGCAGCCTGGAAAACCACATTGGCCGCATTGCGTTTGCGGTAAAAGGGCATCGATCTGCTCAACGAGAGGATCGCCTTCTACTTTAAATTTAACCGCAGCAAAACCCAGCACAGCACCAAATACGGCGGCTAATGCGCCTAATGCAACGAGCGCGCTGATAATGGGGTTATTTAAGATAAGTTCGAGTGCTGCCATGTTATACCAACCCTGCAAAGCCCATAAAAGCTAACGACATTAAACCCGCTGTAATCATACCAATAGCGGCACCCTGAAAAGCCTCTGGCACATCGGCCACAGCCAAGCGTTCACGCATGGCAGAGAATAAAATTAAAACCAACGAGAAACCCGCTGCGGCACCAAAACCATACAATGTGGATTCAACAAACGAATGTGCTTTGTTGGTGTTTTGCAGTGCCACGCCCAATACCGCACAGTTGGTGGTAATGAGCGGTAAAAATACGCCCAGCACACGGTTAAGTAGCGGGCTGGTTTTCTCGATAAACATTTTGGCAAACTGCACAACAGCGGCGATCACTAAAATAAACGCAATGGTTTTTAAGTACGACAGCCCTAAGGGTTCAAGCACCCAGTTATACACCATATAACTACAAATAGAGGCTAACG
>CAKZUG010000139.1 GCA_937920545.1 uncultured Saccharophagus sp. | reverse complement strand
GCTGGGGTAAAACTTGCTTTCTGATTGCGTCTGGTTGAGCAAACTCGGAGGCAACATCCACACCTTGCTGCTCTAACTGGCTTAAACGACGCTGAACAGCACGCTCAAGTTCAATGGCACTGACTTTCTCGCCATCAATCTCTGCAATACTATCGCCACCAATACTCGCCAAGTTGACACTACCGACGCCGCCCACAACCATAATGAGCATGATGAAGATGACGATACCAAAAACAAGCTTATTTTTAAGATTTTCGCGAACACTTAAAAGCATTTATTACCCCAAAACTGAATGTTTAAGAACCAAAAAAGGCGCATTAGGTTGCGCCTTTTGGTTGCTATATATTTTATAATTTTAAATATTAACAGCGTCTTTTAAGCCTTTACCGGGCTTAAAGCTTGGAATTCTAGCTGCTGGAATTTCGATTGGCTCACTGGTTTTTGGATTACGGCCAGTACGAGCTGCACGATCTTTAGCATAAAAAGTACCGAAACCCACCAATGCCACTTGGCCTTGATCTTGTTTCAGCTCTTCTGTAATTGATTCAATAACCGCGTCTAGCGCACGACCAGCAGCTGCTTTAGATAAATCGGCAGACGATGCAATTGCCTCAACTAGTTCAGATTTATTCACTGTGTAAACCCCTTTTAATTATGTATTCCAAATGTTGTTATAGTTACTACAAACAGTTTTTATGCCGATTGCGTATTCTTGTATGCTACCTACATAGCCAAGTGCATTTTATACCAAGCACCCCGCGCAGGGTCAAGAATCAAATACTTTATTTGATAATATTAAGCATATATGTGTAGATAAAACCCAAACATTAGCCGCTAATGCGTGCTAATGCTAGTATCTTGTTTATTTTCATTCTTTTTTTGTGACTCTAACTGAGCATACTCTTCGTCGCTGTATGGCTTTGGCGAATACTGAAAAGCAATATCAAAAACTTCATCAATCCATTTCACAGGTTTAATGGTTAATTCTGCCTTGATATTATCCGGAATATCACGAAGATCAGCTTCATTACTTTGTGGAATAATCACTGTCTTAATGCCACCACGGTGTGCCGCAAGTAGCTTCTCTTTAAGCCCACCAATTTTGAGTACTTCACCGCGCAAGGTTATTTCGCCAGTCATAGCAACATCGGCTTTAATTGGTATGTTAGTGTATACAGAAGTTAATGCTGTACACATTGCAATACCAGCACTTGGGCCATCTTTCGGTGTGGCACCTTCAGGCACATGAATATGCAAATCAGTTTTCTCATGTAAATCGGGTGCGATACCTAAAGATTGAGCACGAGAACGCACGACGGTCATTGCGGCTTGAATAGACTCCTGCATAACGTCACCCAATGATCCAGTTTTAACTAAACGGCCTTTACCGTTCATCGCTGAAGACTCAATAGTGAGCAATTCACCGCCTACCTGTGTCCACGCAAGCCCTGTTACCTGACCAATCTGGTCATTCTGCTCAGCCTTACCGTAGTCAGATTTATGCACACCTAAATAATCTTCTAAATCACTTGCTAGTACATTAATCTTTTCATTTGATTTGTTTTTAACATTTTGAGTCACCACTTTACGGCATAGCTTAGCGACTTCACGGTCTAAACCACGCACACCGGCTTCGCGAGTATAATAACGAATCACATCGCGCAGAGTCTCATCACTTACATTGATTTCATCTTTTGCTAAACCATTATTTTTAATTTGTTTTGGCAGTAAATAGCGAGAGCCAATACTAATTTTCTCGTCTTCTGTGTAACCCGGTAATCTAATTACTTCCATACGATCAAGCAGTGGACCTGGAATATTCATCGTGTTTGATGTGCACACAAACATTACTTCAGATAGGTCATAATCGACCTCTAAATAATGATCGTTAAAACTATTATTTTGCTCTGGGTCCAACACTTCAAGTAAAGCCGATGCTGGATCGCCACGTTGATCCATACCCATTTTATCGATTTCATCTAATAAAAATAATGGATTTTTAACGCCGACTTTAGAAATCTTTTGCACCAACTTACCGGGCATTGAGCCTATATAAGTCCGCCTGTGACCGCGAATTTCAGCTTCATCACGCACGCCACCCAGTGCCATTCGAACATATTTACGATTTGTAGCTCGCGCGATGGACTCTGCCAGCGAGGTTTTACCTACGCCCGGAGGACCAACCAAACACAATATAGGCCCTTTAAGCTTTTTAACGCGTTTTTGTACCGCAAGATACTCGACAATACGCTCTTTGACTTCTTCTAGACCGTGATGGTCTTTATTTAGCACATCATTAGCTGCAGCTAAGTCATGCCTAATTTTACTGCGTTTTTTCCAAGGTAGGCCCACCATACAATCGATATATGAACGTACAACGGACGCTTCAGCCGACATCGGTGACATCATTTTAAGTTTAGCTAATTCTGATTGTGTTTTTTTCAAAGCGTCAGCAGTCATACCCGAGTCTGCGACCTTTTTCTCAAGCTCTTCTAATTCAGAGCCTTCCTCGTTGATGTCCCCTAATTCTTTTTGAATCGCCTTAACTTGCTCGTTAAGATAATACTCACGCTGGCTTTTTTCCATCTGCTTTTTGACACGACCACGAATACGCTTATCCATTTTATGCAAGTCAGACTCAGAATCCAACATAGTAATAAGGTGATGCAAACGATCATTTACAGCCGTAATCTCAAGGATTTCTTGTTTATTTTTTAATTCTATATCTAGATGCGCTGCAATTGTATCCGCAAGGCGATCGGGCTCATCAATACCGTTTAGCGATGTCAAAACCTCAGTAGGCACTTTTTTACTCGATGCGACATACTGTTCAAATCTAGACAGTAATGCCTTAGCTAATTCCTCTGATTGCTTGTCAGTATCATGCTCTTCGTATACGTCTGTTTTTACATTAACAAACTCACCCTGATCCACTAACTCGCTGACCTTGGCACGATACTTCCCTTCAACTAACACTTTTACAGTGCCATCAGGTAGCTTTAATAACTGCAGCACCGTAGCGACAGTGCCAAAACCATATAAATCTTTTGATTGCGGGTCATCAACGCCCGCCTCTTGTTGAGCAACCAACATAATTTGCTTATCGTTTGACATCGCATGCTCTAATGCCGCAATCGATTTTTCACGCCCAACAAACAGCGGGATAACCATATGAGGGTAAACAACGACGTCCCTAAGGGGCAGTAACGGTAATACGATTGAATCAGGATCTTTATCGACTGTCGTGCTCATGTAACACCTATGTAATTAAACTAATATATAGCGGTATACTTGGGGTAAATCTATTACAAAATCAAGGTATAAAATAAAATAAAGCGCAACTTACGACTATTGCTCACTGAAATACAAAGCCCAAAACTAAAAAACCTAATATTCTAACGAATATTAGGTTTTTTATACGAAACAAAAAAAGCGTTAATGCACTAGTCTTCGGGCGCGGCCTTTTTCTCTTCTTCAGTATCGGCATTACCATAAACAAGCAATGGTGATGAATCACCTTTGATGACAGACTCGTCGACCACAACTTTGACGACATCTTTTTCTGAGGGTAGCTTGTACATGGTATCCAATAATACATTTTCCATGATTGAACGCAAACCACGCGCACCTGTTCTACGCTCCATCGCTTTATCTGCTACAGCATCTAACGCATCATCCCTGAAATCAACTTCTGTATCTTCCATTTCAAATAATTTAGCATACTGGCGGACAAGCGAGTTTTTAGGCTCTTTCAAAATACGCACAAGTGCTTCACGATCCAGCTCTTCTAGCGTAGCCACCACAGGTAAACGCCCAACAAATTCAGGGATTAAACCGTATCGCACCAAGTCATCTGGTTCAAGCTGCTTGAGTGTATCGCCTATGTTTTTACCCGTATCTTTACTCTTAACCTCAGCACCAAAGCCAATACCGCCCTTTTCTGATCTATCGCGAATAACGCGGTCTAAACCAGCAAAAGCACCGCCACAGATGAATAAGATATTACCTGTATCAACCTGCAAAAATTCTTGCTGAGGGTGCTTTCTACCACCTTGAGGCGGAACAGAAGCAACGGTACCTTCAATCAATTTAAGTAGGGCTTGCTGAACACCTTCGCCTGATACATCTCGGGTAATAGATGGGTTATCAGATTTACGAGAAATCTTATCAATCTCATCTATATAAACTATTCCCTGCTGCGCTTTTTCGACGTCATAATCACACTTTTGCAGCAACTTCTGAATAATATTTTCAACATCTTCACCCACATAACCAGCTTCAGTTAATGTAGTTGCATCTGCAATAGTAAAAGGAACATTTAATAAGCGTGCAAGTGTTTGAGCAAGTAGTGTCTTACCGCTACCCGTTGGCCCTACAAGCAGAATATTACTTTTGCTTAGCTCAACCTCATCTTTACCTTTTGATTTTTCTGAAATGCGCAAACGTTTGTAGTGATTATATACAGCAACAGCCAATACCTTTTTGGCTTGCTGTTGCCCAATAACATACTCGTCCAATGTTTCAGAGATTTCTTGAGGTGTCGGCAACGCTTCATTATCACCCTCAACAACCGCCTCTTGAATTTCTTCACGAATAATATCATTGCATAAATCAACGCATTCATCGCAAATAAATACAGAAGGACCAGCGATTAGTTTTCTAACCTCATGCTGGCTTTTACCACAGAAAGAGCAGTAAAGCAGCTTTCCATTATCATCATCTTTACCGTTATGGTCGGACATGCATCCACTCCACTGTTAATTAAATCACTAGTATCACTACTAAAATACGATGTTTTGAGTCAACGTCTATCTTGATGATAGCACTTTATCAATTAAACCATACTCAGCTGACTCCTGAGCACTCATAAAACGATCTCGTTCGGTATCTCGCGCAATATCTTCAACGGGACGACCTGTATGATGTGCCATTACTTCATTTAGACGCTCACGGATCTTAAGAATCTCTTGAGCATGAATATGAATATCTGTAGCTTGCCCCTGAGCGCCGCCAGACGGTTGGTGAATCATGGTTCTTGCATTGGGTAGACAATAACGCTTACCTTCAGCTCCTGCTGTTAGTAAGAACGCACCCATACTACATGCTTGACCAATACACATTGTGCTTACATCAGGCTTAATAAACTGCATAGTATCGTAAATAGACAGACCAGCCGTTACAGAACCACCAGGCGAATTAATGTATAAATGAATATCCTTATCGGGGTTTTCAGCTTCTAAAAAGAGCAGCTGAGCCACAACTAGGTTGGCCATATGATCTTCGACCTGACCCACTAAAAATATAACGCGTTCTTTAAGTAAACGTGAGTAAATATCGTAAGACCTTTCACCTCTAGAAGTTTGCTCAACAACCATCGGCACAAGTGCGCTTTCAATATTGGCACTACCAGCAGATGTATGATTAAGTGGGCTACCTGCGACATCAATTATTGACATTTTATATTCCAATTACGTGTGTGTTTGTTTAAGTTGGGGCGTTTTGATTTAAATAAAGCTTAGATCAACCTAATACACTAATCCAAGTCATTTAGAACATTATTTATATCCAAACCATATAAAAACTTACGCAGAACCATTCATTCGAGATGAAAATCTTGCTTAGGGTTGAATCTACGCAGCACTGATCACCTTAAAGCTTAACCTGATAAATAAATCCCCGTCAATTTATAGATGAATACGGCTCAAAACTGTACTCAAATTGATCACTAAGTATATTTAAAAGGCAAACTTCAAGCAAAAAAAAGCCCGTATAGCTTT
>CAKZUG010000138.1 GCA_937920545.1 uncultured Saccharophagus sp. | reverse complement strand
GCGTTTTACGTTTCTTGTGAATATATTCTGCTTCAGAAAAACTGAGTTGATTCATGTTACTTACCTATTTACCTACCAATAGCAATAATGATGTTTTTGGTATTATCGCATTTTTTAAGGACTTAATCAGAGGTTCCCTAGGGAGCCTCTAATTAACCTCGTAGCGTCTCTGCGTTTACTTCGCCCAAAGGGCAACCAGCCCGCCTTTCTTAGCCGCCTAAACAAGAAAACTTTCTGAAAGCCAGAGATGCCGCGAGTTTAATCAGAGGCTCCCTAGAGTAAATGGTTGAACACAATCATCCTTTCTATTGTTATTCACACTCACCGTTAATGCCATCAAACTATACACAATAAGTGTGGATAACTCTGTTATAAACCAGTTCAAACAGACCTAAAGCCCTATATATAAAGGATTTTAGAATAAGTTCAAAAAACATGCATTCATCGTAAAAAATATTATTTCAAAACGTTAAAGCATGGTGTCGTATAAAGCTTACACTAAAAAAAGCATATAAGAAGACACATCAAAAGACACATCAAAAGACACATAAGAAAAGATTAAGTACAGCGAAAAGCGCGTAAAAATAATGGCTAAAACTTTGGTTGTTAAGTCTGAGATATGTTTATGGCAGGATAATCAACATAATGACAGTATGATTTCATTCTGCTTGATGAAGCGGATACGCTTATAGAGTATGTGACTTTTTCATACCGAGCTACATTAGACAATATAACAAAGGAAGGGCATAATTCGTGCTCGATTTGTAGTATGCAAGCCCAAAAGGCCACATTTACAAGGCATAAGGATATACACATTAATATATACCGTCTCAGCCTAAAAACACATGAAATGCTCAAGTATGGTTATCAAACATATATCGTAGCATTTAAAGGGAACCCAACTTATCTTATTGAATTATCTATATTTTTTAGATTAAAAACCAAAATTAATCTCTAAGTAAGGGATTCTTTCTTTGTCTAAAAAATAAAACACATCACATATTTGAGTAATTCACGTAAAAAGGACACAAAAATCGACGTGGGGTAAGTTCTTTACGATGCGTTTTCTCAATCATAATGCCTTTATTATTAATACCCAATCACTTGGTGATTATAAATTTGTTATTCATTAAAGTATTTAGGTGTTTAAACAGAAAAAAGAGTCAATACAATCAGATACATTTTAACATTCTATCTTTTAATAATTACCCGACAGGTTTTTGGTAAACGTAATAGCTAAAGGCTACTTACTTTTATTAGTCTACGCTTTATTAAAAATGAGTAATGTATGTTAAACGCAGGATGCGCTTGCACTAAAACTAAACATGAAGTAATTAATATGAATACACACAAACAAGAAAATCGATTAGACGCTGATACACTTTATACCCAAGCATATACTTGGGCAGCAAAGTTAGACAGCGAAACATGCAGCGAGCAAGAGCAAGATGCTTTCTTAGAGTGGATAGAAAACGCTGACCATGCTGAAGCCTTCAATCAAGCCCAGCAGCTCCGTAACGATATGTTATCGATTAAAGATAATGCCGATATTAAAGCACTAAGACATACAATATTGGCTAACCCTACATTGGCCGACGATACGCCAAAAACAGAAAACACCGATAACGTTGTATCGTTTTTCTCTGCTCAGAAAAAAGCGATCACTGCCGCATTTTCAGTTGGGTTTACCATTGCCGCATCACTACTGATATTCACCCTTTTACCGTACTTTAGTGGGGTGCATGAAACAGGCGTCGGCGAGATTAGAACACTCGTCTTAGACGATGGGAGCATCATTATGCTCGACACTGATTCAAGTATTCGAGTAGCCTATTCAGACCAAAAGCGTACAGTACATTTACGTTATGGCCGCGCACATTTTGAAGTGGCTAAAAATCCAAACCGCCCTTTTACAGTTAACTCTAACGGCAACGCTGTAACCGCAGTAGGTACCGCGTTCTCGGTAAACAATATTAATAACGATTTTATTGTGCGCCTAAACGAAGGAACTGTAGATATCACATCAGACAGCGTTGCCAACCCACAAACGAATAACGTTATTCGATTGCAAGAGGGCGAACAATGGCTTGCAGCGAATAAACAAAAAGGTGAAAAGCAACCATTAGACACATCAAAGCTAAACTGGGTGCAAGGATCACTTATTTTTAACGACGAACCACTAGGTGATGTGTTAACTGAAATCAACCGTTATTCAGACATCAAAATACACCTAGCCAATCAGCAACTTGCAGAAAATAAAATAAACGCTGTTTTTTATATGGGTAAAACAGCTAATTTTGCCAACGCCATACAAAGAATGCTAGATCTAGATTTAAGCTATAATAATAAAGGCAATATTGTGTTATCCAGATAGTCTCAATATATCGTTGTAAAATATAATCTACACTAATACTAAGCCGTGTTTAACACGGCTTTTTTAGTTACATAACAATTAACTGCGTGCTTTATTTATGTTCCATAAAAAATTGTTGCTTGGTATTAGTCTATTCTTTCTATTTTTAACAAATAGCGTATTGTCTCAGCCCGTAACGGGGACGACACCCGTCACATCCCTTACAACGTTATCGCTCCCTGAACAGCCCATGCACGAAGCACTGAGGCTTGTAAGCCAGCATTATCAAATTCAATTAGTCTATTCAAGTAATCTGGTGACGGGATTGACGAGCCATCCCGTATCAGATGCGCCATCAATAACCGATGCACTCATGCAGTTATTCTCACAAAGTGATTTATCCTACGACTTTATTGATGAGCAAGCTCTTCTGATTTTTAAACAAAAAAAGAAACGCAAAATAAACCCCGTTGTTATAGCCCCTAGTTCCCTGATTGACGAGATAGATATTGCGCCTGCCGTCCCCGTAGAATTTGTACTTGTTACAGGCTCGCGATTACGCCGTAATCAATATGACACCCCTTTTCCAACCCAAATTATTAGTGATGATATTGTTAATAACGATGTTCATAGAACACTGAGCGACGCCCTTAACAGCCAGCCAGCATTATGTGAACCAAGATTCTCTCTCAACACCTTTAACGCTAATAATATTGGTGAGTCTTTTGGTGACTTATATTGTCTGGGCAGCCAAAGAACATTGAGCCTTATTAACGGCCGTCGAAGCGTATCGACCAATGAACCGGCACTACCTAATGCCGAACCTGGCTTACAGGTAGACCTCAATATGCTGCCACGCCTAATGGTCAAAAGTATTGAGATAATTGGTGTGGGTGGCGCGCCGGTATATGGGTCTGATGCTATTGCAGGCACAGTAAATGTCTTACTCCATGATGATTTCGAAGGAGTTAAACTGGATCTTCAAACTGGCTTTGCCGACCAAACGGGTGGCGAGCAAATTAATATTGGTGGATTATTTGGAACACGGCTTTTAAATGAACGCCTTAGCCTTGTCGCTAGCTATGAATTTCATAAGCAAAAGGCCCTTTATGCAAGAGATCGTTTTTTTACTCGGTCAAATTTTGAATATGTGGGTATTACACCTGATCCAACACAAGTATCATCTACTGATATCCTTTTCACCGACCGCGCGACCAACCCTCTCGTTACCCGCTCAGGTATCCCAACGCCTAATGGTGACGATTTTCCCCTGTTTGCTATTGGCGAGAATCGCTTTACAAATAATCAAGGTGATACTCTCTCTTTCAACTCACAGGGCCGATTATCACCCTTTAATTTAGGTGAACTGACCCTTGATCTTGATCGTACGATTGGTGGTGATGGCATACAAGCACAGAGCAATCAGTTTATTCAGCTTCCTACAGAACGCCATGCCTTTGCATTAAATACACGCTTTGACATTACGCCCTTTATCACGGCTTTTTCAGAGCTACAAGTTTACTCGGCGCACTTTGAATCAAGAGGAACAGGCTTTGAGGTTGTTGCATCGCTAGATACACCGCAAGATCCCAATACTGAACTAAGTATCAACGAGAATTTCAACTCTCTTCCTGTTTCAACAAACTATGCTTTTTTACACCCCGACGACGCCGCCTACTTTAACCGCACACTGCCTAACACCGGTGTAAACACCTTTTATTTGCACAAAGATTGGAACAGTCTTATCGACCCCACTATAAACGTCAATTCTCATATTGCTCGTGCCGTGTTGGGGTTAGAGGGGCAGTTTGATATGCTCAGTCGTGAATTTAGCTGGGATATTGTAGCGAATTACGGCCGTTCAAGTTCTACCACAACATCGAACCGCTTAAATAGATTAAACTTCAACCAAGCATTAAACAGCACACTCGATCCCAATAGTAATATACCTGTATGCACCGATAACAGTAACGGCTGCGTACCACTTAACGTGCTGGGGGAAAGTCAAGATCCAGACTCGATTCGTTTTGTAACACAACGTTTTGATGAACGCGGTGAGCTCGAACAAAATATGATCACGGCAAATATTCAAACACATCTACTCACACTTAACGGTGGTGATTTACGTTTTTTAGTGGGTGGCGAAGCACGTAAAGAAACCGCGATTTACTCCCCCCCAATTAATTATCAAGAGCCTAGATTACCTATTTCAAATGAAGATATATCCCTGATTGCAGACTTAAACAATCAGCGTATTAACAGCTTTTCGACATCAGAAATATTTGTAGAATTACTTGCACCTGTTCTAGGCGATACTGTCATATCAGGCTTGGAAAAACTCGAGTTGGAGGCTAATTGGCGAGGAGTCAATCACAGTATTACAGGTAAAGACGACGTCTGGACTACCGCACTTCGTCTGACGCTCAATCCACATTGGATAAAGGGCCGAACCATACTGAGATCAAACATTACACAATCTATTCGTTCACCGACACTTTTAGAGCTTGCATCCCCTCTAACGCCCACCATTACTAATGTTAACGACCCTTGTGACAAAGATTTTGTCAACTCAGGTAATAGCAATGAAACAACATCAAAACGCAGCATTTGCAGTAACCAAGCGACGTTATCTGGCTTTTCGTATAATAATCAAACCTTTGAATCGCAAGTTCCACGGTTAGCTCCTCTATCGCTCGAGGGAACTCCCACACTTGAAAACGAACAAGCTCGCTCAAAAACAGCAGGGCTTGTCTATCAATCATCTAACGATTATGCCTTTAATCTAAGCATGGACTACATTAATATTAATGTTAATAACGCCATTGTTTTACGTGACATTCAAAATACACTTGATGAGTGCTATACCAGTTTTAGCGGCACAACATGTAATGATATTGTGCGTATTTCTGACTTTCAATTATTTGGTGTGCGTAATGCTTATCAAAATATTGGCCAAATTAGCTTAACGGCTTGGCAGTATGCAATGGAGCTTACTCTTGATGCACACGCTATGTATGCTGCATTAGCCGGCGAATTCACATTTAATCTAAACGCATATGAACTCAAAGAATATTTGGTCGACGAGCCAGGTGGAGCGCAAGATCAAACAGGCCAGCTTCGCTTCCCTGAGTGGCAAGCCAATTTATCGTTAAATTATCAACATGAAGATATATCAGTCCGATGGACAACACTATTTACCCATAATACCAATATACAAACTAGCCGCTCAGCAGCAAATAACATGCCCGCAATCAGTGACTACCAACAGCATTCGCTTTATATAGATTATGCATTTACGTCGTCTATGCGAGTCGCATTAGGGATTGAAAACGTGTTTGATGCGCAACCCCCTCAAGGACTACCCTCGGATCAGGGTGGTAGCACATATGACATTAATGGGCGTTACTTCAACCTTGGATTAAAATTAGATTTTTAGTCCACTAAAAAGTCGAAACCGCCACGTCAAAAAACAGATAAAATAAAGGTGGTCGCTTTGTATTAACAAGTCACAAATAAGTATTAACAAGCCACAAATAAATGGCACTCAAACTTATATTCACAAACTCAATAAAGCTTTTATTTAGAAGGGCCACCTTACTTACAGAACGTATTTATTTTTAATGATCTGATAGTAAGGCTAAGACATATAAATATCAAATACATACCTTACATTTAGCCCCGACTCTCATTTAACCATTAAAAGCCAAGTTACCGCCGTGCATGAGTGCTTCCGCTCGTAAAGCCGCCTGCGTGCGGTTGGTGACACCAATACCCTTAAATATGGCCATACAATGCGTTTTAACTGTACCTTCTGAAAGGTTTAAATCTCGTGCTATTTGCTTGTTTGATTTACCACACACAATAAGCTTGAGTACGTCTAGTTGACGCCTAGTCAATTTCACATCATTTTTGAAGCGGGTATCTTTATTCTGCTCCATAAAAGAATGGCTTGATGCTGGTTTCTGCATAAGAGGGTGATTATTCAGCATGCCAAAAAGCTTTTCTACGCTGTTAAGCAACGTAAACCGGGACCCATTATCAAAAACAGCCATCATAGGCATATCAGCAAACTGCTGCTGAACTTGCTGTACCTGATAGAGCGAAGTAATATCGCTGACGTTGACAACAGTTAGTACCATACTAATGCTATTGTCATGCTGAAGATAGTTAATTAGCTCTTCCTTTGAGCGAGTTTGTTTGATTAAAACACGATTTTCCATCGAATGTGAAATGTAATCACTTATATTTAAATCATGATTGTTAGACCAAAATATAGCTTTCATTTTCATAGCGCTCTCAGGTATTAGTTTGTAGTCAATATAAAACATGCCGTGGTATGCCATGCCTAGTTCTTATTAGTTAACGCAATAAAAAACAAACCCCACATGCTTTACATCTCATTTACTGTTACTTATTCATCAAAACAGACTCATAAACCTACGTAAGAGTAATTAACGCCTTTACTCATAAATACAAAAATATCAATACGGTCTTTTTCAATCGAAAAAAGCGGTTTTAAGTATCGATAAAACAGTATTTACCTGCATCATGGCGCTGACCAAAACGTGCGGCGCTTATATTACAAGACCTACATTTATTATCGGAGTGGATTTTAACGCCAAAAATGCGGGTTGCACACACACCAGGAAGATAAACACGAAATATTAATATCAATCACGACAAAAAACGACACAAAAACGACACAAAAACGATCAAATATTAAACTGCACGCTCTCGTTTTCCAACAAAAAAACGCAAATAGAAACAACATATAAGCATTATTTATTCAGGGTATATTCAACTATAAAAAAGTGAACTTATTAAGCTGTATTGCCACCCAATATTAGCCCCAGCACAAACATTTACTTTGTTATTTTTGTGCTCAAAAAGAGAATTTTTAGGTGTTTTTTTGACCAAATATGACGACTTGTAGACAAAAATAAATTATACCCAAATGTAATGTAAACCACGGACAACAAACCAAGGTATTATATCTACAAATTATTTAACGCTTGTGTTCTAGCTTACGGCATGAGTATTTATTTAAACCCCTTACTTATGTGTGTGACTTATGAAAAAAACAATTTTATGCCTTGCATCAGCCGTTGCCTTAACTGCCTGTGGCGGTGGATCTGATGTTGTCGATTCGTCACCTAATGCTGGATCAAGCCCAAACTCATCTTCTGGCTCTACGCCAGCGCCTAGCACAGGGTCGTCTTCTGGCTCTACGCCACCGCCTAGCACAGGGTCGTCTTCTGGCTCTACGCCACCGCCTAGCACGGGGTCGTCTTCTGGCTCTACGC
>CAKZUG010000137.1 GCA_937920545.1 uncultured Saccharophagus sp. | reverse complement strand
ATGGAGATCATAGATCAGCTCGAGCCAGTGAAACGCGGTATTTATGGTGGCGCCATTGGCTACTTATCTTGGGACGGCGGCATGGATACAGCCATTGCTATTCGCACAGCGGTGATAAAAAACAACACCATTTACGTTCAAGCTGGTGCCGGTGTCGTTGCCGACTCACAGCCCGAACTAGAGTGGAAAGAAACGATGAACAAA
Organism: uncultured Saccharophagus sp.; assembly: GCA_937920545.1. Classification (GTDB taxonomy): domain Bacteria; phylum Pseudomonadota; class Gammaproteobacteria; order Pseudomonadales; family Cellvibrionaceae; genus Saccharophagus. The sequence continues at coordinate 9,686 of CAKZUG010000137.1, read as the reverse complement.
GCACGCGCCTTATTTGGAGCGCTAGATTGGGTACAGTAATACACTGTTATGCGTGATGACGTCATGCGCACATACATGACATCATCACAAAATTAATGATTAAAAATTTACACTAAGTTAGAAAATGCAACGCGCTTACGCTTGCTAGGTTTCTGTAAAGTAGTATCGTTAACAACCTGAATAAACTCAAAACGCACATGCTCAAAATTAAAGCGCGCTGCCACACTCAAGCTCGACTTATGAGTAGCGTAAGATAAGCTCGCATCAGTAACAGCCACTTGAATAGATCCAGTATCAGACTTAAGTACTGGCTGAAAAGAAGGCTGAGCGTTAGCGAATGACGCACTTAACAAACAACATACAGAACCAACAGCAATCATTATTTTTTTAGCGTTTTGCATAATCTTTACCCTAATTGGTTGTCCTAACTAAACGTTAAGATGATTCTAGCGACAAAAAAATAGATTGTCTTGTAATCAATTCACATAAGGATGTCGTCTTTATTGCCTTATCTGAATAAACTACTTATAAGACAATAGTAAGAACCCTATAAAACAGGCGGATACAGCCACATGATACTAATGATTGATAACTACGACTCATTTACTTACAACGTCGTACAATACCTCAGCGAGCTGGGTGCAGATGTACACGTTGCGCGCAACGATGAAATCACCCTTGCCGAGATCGAAAAAAGCCAGCCCGAAAAAATCGTTATTTCGCCAGGGCCATGCACGCCAAACGAAGCGGGTATCTCACTCGATACTATCACGCACTTTGCAGGCACATTACCCATATTAGGTATTTGCCTTGGCCACCAAAGTATCGGCCAAGCGTTTGGAGGTAAAATTGTACGCGCCAAACATGTTATGCATGGTAAAACGTCGCCAGTCTACCATAACAATACAGGTGTTTTTAAAGGTTTAGACAACCCCGTTGTTTGCACACGCTATCATTCACTTGTGATTGAGCAAGCAAGCCTACCTGACTGCTTAGAAATTACCGCATGGACACAAACAGCATCGGGTGAAATAGACGAAATTATGGGTGTGAGACACAAAACCTTAAATATTGAAGGCGTACAGTTTCACCCAGAGTCTATTCTTAGCGAAAGCGGCCACGCTCTTTTAAACAATTTTTTAAAAGGCGCCTAGCTGCCACAGGTAACCGCATTATGACATTACAAGAATCACTGAGCTTACTGGCCAAAGGCGTAAGCTTAACCCAAGAACAAATGCACGCTGTTATGCATACCGTCATGACAGGCGAGGCAACCGATGCGCAAATTGGCGCATTACTAATGGCGCTGCATATTAAAGGCGAATCTATTGATGAAATCGTAGGCGCCGCAACAGTTATGCGTGAGCTATCGCATAAAGTGACCGTCTCAGGTGAGCATCTTGTCGACACCTGCGGCACTGGTGGCGATGGAGCTGATCTATTCAATGTTTCCACAGCGGGCGCATTTGTTGTTGCAGCAGCAGGCGGTCGTGTAGCCAAACATGGCAACCGATCAGTCTCTAGCTCAACGGGCAGCGCCGACGTGCTCGAAGCGGCGGGTATTGATTTATCGCTCAGTGCCGAACAAGTCACACGCGCCATCGACACCCTTGGCGTGGGCTTTATGTTCGCGCCCGCACATCATAGCGCCATGAAGCATGCTATAGGCCCTCGCAAAGAGCTAGCCATGCGCACTATCTTTAATATTTTAGGGCCTATGACGAACCCTGCTGGCGTTAAACGCCAAGTGATGGGCGTGTTTGATAAAGCCCTATGCAAGCCCATAGCAGAAGCATTAGGACGCTTAGGTAGCGAACACGTTATGGTAGTCCATAGCCACGATGGCTTAGACGAAATCAGTATTGCTGATAATACCTTTGTCGCCGAATACAAAAACGGTACATTAACGACGTATACAATATCACCCACTGACTTCGGCATGGCAAAACAACCCCTTACGGGTTTAGGTGTTGACTCTGCAAAACAATCACTGGCCTTAATTACATCCGCTTTTGACAAACCCAGTACCGACGAGGCCAAAAAAGCCTTTGATATTATTGCACTCAATGCAGGCGCAGCTATTTATGTCTCGGGAGTTGCCTCGACGCTTGCTGAAGGTATCGATATGGCCGAGGATGCCTTGGCATCAGGTGGAGCAAAACTTAAACTAAACGAGCTGGTAGAATTTACCCAACTCGCCAATCAATAAATCATAAAAGACAGAACGTTATGCAAGATACGCCAACGGTATTAAAAAAAATCATCGCACGCAAACATGAAGAAGTCGCACGCGACCAAAGCGCTTTAAACTATGCCGAAGTGCTCGCTCAAGCAAAAGATATGGCACCCTGCCGTGGCTTTGTGAGCGCTATCGAATCAAAGCTAAGCGCTTCGCTACCCGCTATTATTGCCGAGATCAAAAAAGCCTCGCCCAGCAAGGGCGTGATTCGTGAAAACTTTCACCCTGCCGCCATTGCCGAAAGTTACGAAAAAGCCGGAGCAGCATGTTTATCCGTGTTAACCGATGTTGATTACTTTCAAGGTGCCAATGCTTACATGCAAGAGGCACGCGCCCAAGTATCCCTCCCCGTCATCCGTAAAGATTTTATGGTTGACCCTTACCAAATCGCACAGTCACGCGCACTGGATGCCGACTGTGTTTTATTAATTGCAGCGGCATTAACCGTAGGGCAATTACAAGACTTAAACGGCTTAGCGCATGAATTGGGCCTAGATGTTCTGGTAGAAGTACATAACGCACAAGAGCTTGAAGCAGCATTAACACTGCCCAATAAATTAATCGGCATTAACAACCGTAATTTACACACATTTGATGTGAGCCTACAAACCACATTCGATCTACTGAAGAGCATTGATAAAGACCGCATTGTGATTACTGAGAGCGGCATTTTAACCAAAGATGATGTTGCCGTTATGCAAGAACATAACGTGAATGGCTTTTTGGTAGGAGAGACGTGTATGCGCGCCGACGACCCAGGCGAGAAGCTTCAGGAATTGTTTTTTTAGTGCAGCCTTACCGCTGAATCTGACTGCCTGCGAAAGCCATTTAGCAAATAAAAACCCCCTACCTACACGACATAGTTAGGGGGTTTTTATTTATCCATAAAGCGCTTGTTTGTTTAAGTCAGCGCGTACCGTACACCACCATTGTTTTACCGTGTACATCGACTAGACCTTGCTCTTCGAGTGTTTTAAGTACACGCCCCACCATTTCGCGAGAGCAACCCACAATACGGCCAATTTCTTGGCGGGTGATTTTAATTTGCATGCCATCTGGGTGCGTCATGGCATCGGGTTCTTTACATAAATCAAGCAGCGTACGAGCAACACGACCCGTCACATCTAAAAAGGCAAGATCACCTACTTTACGCGTAGTATTACGTAAACGACGCGCCATTTGCTGACCAACAGCAAAGAGAAATTCAGGATGTTTTTCAGCTAATTCTGAAAACTTAGAATATGAAATTTCAGCAATTTCACATTCTGACTTGGCTCTGACCCAAGCACTACGTGGATCGGTCTCTTCAAAAATACCCATCTCACCAAAAAAATCACCGTCGTTTAAATATGCAACGATCATTTCTCGGCCTTCATCATCTTCAATAAGAACCGTAACAGAACCTTTTACAATGTAATACAGCGACTCACTTTTATCACCAGCATAGATGAGCGTGCTTTTAGCAGGGTGCCTTTTGCGGTGGCAGTGGCATAGAAATTCATCGACATTGTTAATATGTGGAGACAGTGACGTTGCAATCAAGTGATTACCCTCATTCGCGTTTATTGTTGAATAACGACATGCTTAATGACTGGTTTATCAAAGTTACGTATCATGCTCATGGAAGCACCGAAATGCCTACCCAAACAGCTATTATGCTGATCGCAGGGCTATATCCTTGACTGGTCATTATACAAGCGCATTAGTATACCTATTTGAGCCGTATAAGTACTATTTTAGACAAAGACCTGCGATTTTGGGCGAAATTATGCGACAACAGACACAATATTTCGGTTTAATCTATCAAATTCACTTTAACAAACTTATATACACCACTGTATATACTCAATTTTCAGTAAAGGCGTAATATGAAAGCAACAGTAAAATGGTTAGACGGGCGATCTTTTGTCGGGGAATCAGGCTCTGGACATGCCGTTGTAATGGATGGCCCGCCCGACCACGGTGGCAAAAATATGGGCGTGCGCCCAATGGAAATGATCTTGCTGGGTGTGGGCGGTTGCGCCTCATTTGACGTGATCAGTATTCTTGAAAAATCGCGCCAAAATATTTCTGATTGCCGTGCCGAAATGACAGCCGAACGCGCCGAAGGTGTGCCATCACCCTTTACCAAAATCCATATGAATTTTGTTATCACTGGTCATAATTTAAAAGAGACACAAGTGAAAAAAGCCGTATCGCTATCGGCAGAAAAATTTTGCTCTGCATCCATTATGCTAGGTGCCGCAGGTGTAGAAATGACGCATAGCTATGAAATCGTGGATAAGGCCGAATCTTAATATCAAAAATATCGCGCTATCGAACATGAATGAGCATATAGCCTAGCATGTAGATTGGGTAGCGCGATGATTCAACGACAAATCAGTGCAACCTATCAAATATAATAACTGGTCTTTGTCATCAGAGTCGATGTCAAGCTCATGGCCGATTTTACCCCACCTGGGAATACCGCGCCGCCTGCATCCAGTGCAGATTGCGCGTGTCGCGCTTCGTCATCTAGCATCGTCTCTATTATCACACGAGACTTGGCATCGTCCTCAGAGATTAACTGTAAATGTGACTCCAAGTGCTGACAGACTTGATCTTCAGTCGCGGCAACAAAACCCAGACTGACTTTATCGCTAATAAGCCCAGCCACTGCGCCCATGGTGAATGATAAACCATACCATGCAGGGTTAAGCCAGCTTGCATGGCTGTTTAATTCTTTAATACGCTGTTCGCACCACGCTAAGTGATCTTGCTCTTCGTTAGCCGCATGTCGCATTTCATCGCGCACACTCGGTAATTTTGCAGTAAGCGCTTGACCTTGGTAAAGCGCTTGAGCACAGACTTCGCCCGTATGGTTCACGCGCATTAATCGTGCCGAGCGCTTTTTATCGCTGGTGGATAACACACCTTGATTTATCTGATGAGATGGAGAGGTTCGCGAAAAAGGCTGCGTATTGGGCGTAAGCGTTTGCAGCGCCTTATCAAACTCTCCAATCACTCGGTCTATCAATGTTAATCGACGCGAAAGTGCCATACGAACCTCTTTGCAAAAATATGAATGAAGAGTGTAACCAAGCAATGCAAATGAATAATTCAAACACATCACTTAAACAGATAAATTAAATAGGCATTCTAAACCAGCAATTTAATTAAATAGCTGGGAACGCTTTGCGGTTAGATCTACACGTAACCGCGCACTCAAAGGTACAATATAACGATATATACTTGATACCACGGCCATTTAGATGAACCACGTCCCTGTGGTGCATTATTTTTTACATAAAACGCGTTACGCTTCTTGTGCGTGCTACCCGTTTTGCGCTTCACGCTCAATGGCACGGTAGGCGATATCATCACGCAAGTACACATTGCTCCACGTAATTTTACGCGCTTGCTCGTACGCATTGGCTTGCGCTTGCGTCACATTCTCACCCAGTGCTGTTGCGCATAATACGCGGCCACCGTTGGTGGTCACATCGCCTTGAGCACTGCATTTTGTACCTGCATGAAAGACTTTTGCGATAGCACTATCGGCAATATCCAAGCCTGAAATCACATCACCTTTGTTATAGCTACCAGGGTAACCACCTGCGGCTAAGACCACACCCACGGCAGGGCGATCATCCCACTGTGTGGTTTTGGTTGATAACGTTTTATCTAACGCAGCGTGGCACAGCTCAACCAAGTCTGATTGCAAACGCATCATAATAGGCTGTGTTTCTGGATCGCCAAAACGGCAGTTATATTCAATCACTTTGGGTGCGCCGGTTTTATCAATCATTAAACCTGCATACAAAAAGCCAGTATAAGGGTTACCTTCGCTAGCCATGCCTTTAATGGTTGGCATAATCACTTCGCTCATGACACGATCATAAACCTCAGGCGTTACAACCGGTGCTGGAGAGTACGCACCCATACCGCCCGTGTTTAAACCAGTATCGCCATTACCTGCGCGTTTGTGATCTTGGCTTGTGGCCATGGGCAGTGCATGCTCGCCGTCGGCTATGACAATAAAGCTGGCTTCTTCGCCATCTAAAAACTCTTCGATCACCACACGGCAGCCCGCCTCACCAAAGGCATTACCCGATAACATATCGCGCACTGCATCAATGGCGGTTTGCTCGTCCATCGCCACAATCACGCCTTTACCTGCGGCTAAGCCATCGGCTTTTACAACAATAGGTGCGCCTTGCTCATGAATATAAGCAATGGCTTCGTCGGTATCGCTGAAGCTTTTATAGCTGCCCGTTGGAATATTGTGACGCGCGAGAAAATCTTTGGTAAATTCTTTGGAGCCTTCAAGCTGTGCAGCACCTTTTGAGGGGCCAAAACACGCTAAACCTTGTGCCTGAAAAGCATCCACAATACCTTCAACTAATGGCACTTCTGGGCCAATAATCGTGAGGCTAACGTGGTTAATTTTGGCAAAATCGGTTAGCTTAGCAAAATCTAAGATATCAATATCGATATTGCGCATTTTAGGCTCGGTTTGCGTGCCGGCATTACCAGGGGCCACAAATACAGTATCAACACTGGGGTTTTGAGCGGCTTTCCAGCCCAGAGCATGTTCGCGCCCACCGGAGCCAATAATTAAAATATTATTTGTCATAGTTAAGTCTGTGTTATTTACGCTGTGAATAAAACAAAGCCGCCATTACGGCGGCAGAACAAATTAGTGCTTAAAGTGACGCATACCTGTAAAGACCATAGCGATGCCATGCTCGTCGGCGGCGGCGATAGTTTCGTCGTCACGCATTGAACCACCCGGCTGAATAACTGCGCTAATACCGTATGATGCTGCGTTATCAATACCGTCTCTAAACGGGAAGAACGCATCCGATGCCATTACCGCACCCTTCACTTCTAGCTTGGCGTGCTCAGCTTTAATAGCAGCAATACGCGCCGAGTTAACGCGGCTCATTTGGCCTGCGCCTACGCCAATCGTGCGCATGTTTTTACCGTAGACAATGGCGTTTGACTTTACCATTTTGGCGACTTTCCAAGTAAAGAGTAAATCGCGCATTTCGTCTTCGCTTGGTTGACGCTTAGTGACAATTTTAAGGTCGCTTTGCGCGATCATGCCATTGTCTTTATCTTGCACCAACAAACCACCGCTCACGCGCTTATAATCAAAGCTTGCTGCTGTGTTTGCTGAGAACTCACCGCACACCAATAAACGTACGTTTTTCTTAGCGCTAATAATATCGGCAACATCCGCAGCCACGCTAGGCGCAATAATCACCTCAACAAACTGGCGCTCAACAATGGCGCTGGCAGTTTGGGCATCTAACTCACGGTTAAAAGCAATAATGCCACCAAAAGACGATTCTGGATCTGTTTCAAACGCTAAATTGTACGCCGATAACAAATCGGTTGATTGTGCAACACCACATGGGTTAGCGTGCTTGACGATGACACAAGCGGGCTGGTCAAATAATTTAACAGTTTCTAGCGCTGCATCGGTATCGGCAACGTTATTAAATGATAAGGCTTTACCTTGAAGCTGTTTAGCCGATGCGATGTTTGCGTCTGTATTGCTTTTTTCGACGTAGAACGCCGCTTTTTGATGCGGGTTTTCACCGTAACGCATGGTTTGTGTTTTTTCGAACTGCGTATTAAATGTACGCGGAAACTCGCCATCATCGGCATCCACTTTTTTGCCCAAGTAATTGGCAATCATACCGTCGTAGCCTGCGGTATGCTCAAACGCCTGCGTACTTAAGTCAAAACGTGTGGCACGTGATAACTGACCATCATTAGCCTTAAGCTCGTCTAATACCGTGGCATAACTGCGGCTATTCACCACAATCGCGACGCTATTAAAGTTTTTAGCCGCTGAGCGCACCATGGTGGGTCCGCCAATATCAATATTTTCGATCGCATCTTCTAATGAGCAATCAGGGTTCGCGACAGTTGCTTCAAAAGGATACAAATTAACCACAACCATATCGATAGGTTTAATGTCGTGCTCTTGCATTACGCCATCATCAATGCCACGACGGCCCAAAATACCACCGTGAATTTTAGGGTGCAGTGTTTTCACACGCCCACTCATCATTTCAGGAAAACCTGTGTAATCGGCCACTTCGGTGACAGGCAAGCTGTTTTCTTTAAGTAGCTTGTAGGTGCCGCCTGTTGAGAGTAACTCGATATTTTGCTCGACCAGCGCTTTGGCAAATTCAACAATTCCCGTTTTATCTGAGACGCTAATCAGCGCACGATTAACCGGAGCGAAATCTGTGGGGTTGGGCATGATTGATACCTTATTTAGAGATAAATGATTCATCATTTGATGATCAGTATAAATAATGAGAAATGAGACGAGATGATAAAGGGGATAACTCGCTAAGGTTTTAGCGAGTTATCGGCCTGATCTAGACGTTAAAGCAGGCAGGTAGGCATTACCAATAGGCATTGCTTACCGTTAGGCAGTTACAGTAAGCCGTACTGCTTTAATTTTTTGCGTAATGTACCGCGGTTAAGGCCAAGCACTTCGGCGGCACGGGTTTGATTATGACGAGTGTACTTCATCACAACTTCGAGCATAGGCGCTTCTACTTCAGCTAACACCATTTCATATACATTTGTTGAATCTTGACCATCTAAATGCTGAAAATAATTACTCACCGACTTCTCAACACACTCACGCAAAGAAGGCGCTTGTGTTGTTTGTGGCTCAACGGGTTGAGTCTGTGGGCTAAAAGGGTTGGTTCTCTCTTGAGTAAGCGTGTCCGCTGTATTCATGCTGCATGGTCCTCATAGGTGTTGGGCCCCTCGAAATAAGTCTCTAGGGCCTCGATTTGTCGTTTTTGTGTTTCGAGCTGATTAAATTGGCGCATATTAAAAGCGCAGGCACCTAAAGATGCAAGCGTTTGTGCATACCAATTAATATGTTTTCGGGCTATGCGTACACCCTGAATACCACCGTAAAAAGCATGTATGGCACTTAAGTGGTGTAATATTACGTGTTTTATCTCTGCCCATAGAGGCTTTTGGGGGTGACTTGTTAACCCGTTCTCGCTATTGAGCGCATTGGCGATACTCTGGATGAGCCATGGATTACCAAATGCACCTCGCCCCACCATAATCGCGGCAGCGTGCGTTTGTTTTAATACGGCTTGCGCTTTGGCGACAGAGGTAATGTCGCCATTTGCAATAACGGGCATACTCACAGCATCAACAATACGGGCAATGGTATCAAATTGCGCCTCACCGTTAAATTTGCATTCACGCGTACGCCCATGAACGGCAAGGGCTGATATACCCGCCTGCTCGGCAATACGAGCAACGCTCACACCGTTTTTGTTTTCATGTGACCATCCAATACGGGTTTTGAGCGTTACGGGGATATCAACAGCCTGAACAACAGCCTGTAATATTGCCTCGACTTTGCTCTCATCTTGCAGCAGCGCCGACCCAGCCAATTTTTTACACACTTTTT
>CAKZUG010000136.1 GCA_937920545.1 uncultured Saccharophagus sp. | reverse complement strand
ATTTGTAAAAATGAAAAAAATGATGAGTGATAAAAACGACGATACCATAAAGCGTGAGACAAGCTACTTGGACACGCTCAGTAATAATAAAAAGAGTGATATTGAGTTGTTTTAGGGGGCCCATAACGAATATAAATTAATTTTTCGCATGAAATTAATTTATGACATGCAAGTCACTTTAACGTTAATGCGGTTCTTCGGCGTTTGGTTAAAATTGCATATCATTTTTTACGTTAATCAGGCTCCCTTTAGTTAAAGTAGGTGTCAAAATGACAGAAAAAAGTGTCCTTATTATCGACGACTCTGCACTAATGCGTGCCATTCTTACGGATATTATATCGAGCGATAGCCGGTTTGTGGTGTGTGGTTCCGCGCAAGACCCTTATGTTGCAAGGGATATGATAAAGAAACTTAACCCCGATATTTTAACGCTTGATATTGAAATGCCGCGCATGAATGGTATTTCTTTTTTGCGTAATGTCATGCGTTTACGGCCCATGCCCGTTGTTATGATTTCTACGTTGACGCATGCTGGAGCACCTCAAACATTAGAGGCGCTTGCACTTGGCGCGATTGATTTTATTGGAAAGCCAACTCAGCATACCGATATGGCTTCGGGTGTTTATCGTGATCAAGTGATAAGCAAGCTTGTGGCGGCATCCTTAGCAAACGTACATGCGGCTAACATTCATGTTCCGGCATCTTGTTCTTTGCATGTAAGTTCGCCTAAGGCGGGCAAGGTGTGTGCTATTGGATCTTCTACGGGGGGCACTGAAGCGTTAAAAGATGTGCTTATGATGCTGCCTTCAAATTGCCCACCTATTGTTGTTGCTCAGCATATACCTGAAGCTTTTAGCGCGTCTTTAGCAAACCGCTTAAATGGCTGCTGCCCCATGAATGTGACTGAGGCTCAGGAAGGGCAGTTCATCGAATCGGGTACCGTATATATTGCCAAGGGCGGTAAACATTTGATAATTAATAAGATAGGTACTAAATACCGCTGCAATTTAACCGATGATATTGAGGTGAATATGCACCGCCCATCCGTTGAGTCGCTTTTTGATTCGGTGCTAAACAGTGTTGGCGGTAATGCGATGGCTGTTATGTTAACCGGTATGGGTAAAGATGGCGCGCAAGCCATGTTGCGTATGCGTGAGCAGGGTTGTTATACGGTTGCGCAAGACGAGGCGACATCGGTTGTGTGGGGTATGCCAGGCGCCGCAGTCAAAGTGGGTGCTGCTGTCGATCAGGTGGCACTGAAGGATGTCGCTTCTAAAATTATTGATTATTGCTATTAGTTCGGCGTGCATTTAAGGTGCTGCCGATTAACCCTAGGCCACTTATTTTTTATAGTCGGCTCTTCAGTTAGCCCTTCAGTTAGACCTTAGGTTAGCCCTAAGCTCAAAGGGCTTCTTTATGGTACTGTGTTGATCATTCCACTCTTATTAAGGTTTTTCTTTGATTGATTCACACTGCCATTTAGATTTTGACGATTTTAATAGTGATCGAGAAGAGGTGTTAGAACGCTGTCGTCATCTTGGTGTAACACATGTTGTGGTGCCGGGTGTCAGTATGGCGCAGTGGCGTTGCTTAATACCGCTTGTTAATCAGTATGCTCAGCTTCGATTTTCTGTGGGTGTTCATCCGTGGTTTTTAGATGATTACACTTGTTTATCGTCAGAGCTCTTTAGGTGTAAAGCGTTATTGTTAGCTGCAATGCAGCCTTTTTTGTCTCACAGGCAGTGTTGCGCACTTGGGGAGTGTGGTTTGGATAAACCTAAAGCGAGTAATCAGGCCGAATGGTTACAGCAGCAGGTTGTTTTTGAGGCGCACTGTCTCATTGCGCAGCAGCTAAATTTACCGTTGATTATTCATAGTGTTAAGAGCCACGATGTTGTTTTAAAGTATTTAAAACAGTACGGCTTAACGCGGGGTGTAATTCATGCCTTTCATGGCAGTGCAGAGCAGGCGTTGGCTTTTTATAAGCAAGGGTTTTTGTTGGGTGCTGGTGGTGGGATAACCTATGAGCGCGCGCGCAAAACACGTGCCGCTTTTGCGGCTTTACCGCTAGAGGCCGTGGTGTTAGAGACCGACGCGCCCAGTATGCCGGTATCGGGGCGTCAGGGTGAGCGTAATTCACCTGAGTGTATTCCTGGCATCGCTACGCATCTTGCCGGTATAAAAGGTGATGATGTTGAGCATGTTGTTCATCAAACCCGTCACAATACACTTTCGCTTTTTGGGATCAATTAATACCAAGCTGACGGTATAATATTCTCTTCTTTTTGCGTGCGTTATAAATGACTGTTTTATCGCGCATCGGCCGCCGCTTTCTCTTTTTTTTCTGCGTCTGACAAATACCGTTCTATGGCTTTGTTGGCAGCGGCAAAGCCAAAGCTGCCTGTTAGCATGGTGGCCGAGCCAAACCCGCCTGCGCAATCTAATTTAACGCCAGCTTGTAAGGCTTTTTTCTCTTGGCAAATACTGCCGTCGGGTTTGGGGTACACCATTTGTTCTGTGGAGTAAACGGCATCTACTCTAAAGCGGCGGTTGCGACTTTTTGTAAAGTTAAAGTGGCGATACAAAATATTGCGTACCTTTGAGAGCATTGGGTCGCAGATGGTCGTGCCTAAATCTCCCACAACAATTTTTTGAGGGTCGCGCTTGCCTCCGGATGAGCCAGATACAATAAGGCGTATTTTTTGTTTGCTGCAATGCGCGATAAAAGCCGCTTTTACGTTGGCTGAATCAACGGCATCCACCACCACGTCTATATTATTGCTTAGGTAAGTATGTATGTTTTTTTGTGTGACAAAGTCGCTTATGCTGTGAATTTGTATGCTCGGATTGATGCTTTTTAAGCGTACGGTTAATACATCCGTTTTTTGTTTGCCTATTGTCTCGTTGAGCGCGTGTACTTGGCGGTTAGTGTTGGTTTGGCAAATATCGTCCAAATCAATCAGTGTGAGCGTGCCCACGCCACTTCGCGCCAGTGCTTCGGCTGTCCAGCTTCCCACGCCACCTAAGCCTGCAATTAAAAAGTGTGCACTATGCAGCTTGGTCAGAGCATCGAGGCCATAAAGGCGTGCAACACCACCAAAGCGATGCAGGTAATCCTCGGGTAGAGCGGTTGAGCCGGAAACGGTATTAGGCATAAATTGACTGTCGTTTTAGGGTAAGTATGAG
>CAKZUG010000135.1 GCA_937920545.1 uncultured Saccharophagus sp. | reverse complement strand
GAATTATCCAGCCTAATAAAGTACGTGTTTCGACTTCCGTACTTGCGAGTAATGACATACCAGGCTGAAAGGGGAATTTCATATTTGCAAAACCAATATACATAGATGTTATATCCACTCTTGCCTTAATAGTTGGCTCTCGTTCGCCATTCAAAGTAGGCGTAACAATATTTGAAATATAGGATATGTTACCTTTGTGCAAGCCAAATTGACTTTTAGGAAAAGCGTTATATGCAATGCTGACAGACTGGTTCATCGTTATATTCGCGGCAGCGCTAGGCGGAATGTAAATCTCTATAGCCAGTGATGATGCGTTGGAGTTATTCGTATCACCCATATTATTTGCTACAACGACTTGACCGCTAAACGTCTCTGTACTTGTGTACTTAAATGTCGATATAAAAATAAAAATGGCGAAGAATATAAAAACGTAAGATACAACTAATGCTTTTGTTGTAATAGATGTAACAAGGATAACATCACCGCTCAGCGAGCTGTTCTGGTAATGTAGGGCCTCTTCTCTGAATAATTTTTTTTTCACCGATAGCACCACTGCGTGACGATTTAAAATGTTATACGTTTATCGACCTTTACTTTAAGAGCCTCTGATTAACCTAATATTATAATTGCGTGAAGCTAAAGAGCATTGATATTCTAATGTGAGATAATGCAATACTCGGAGTTAAGGGTTTTTCTTATCGAGCAGCACAACGTAATGTTAAACCGTCTTAGGCTCGCCCTACGGGGCTTTTGTGCACAGTAAAAGTTAATCAGGTGTTCCTTTAGAAGACGATTTTTAACCAAAAGAGCTACCAGCATTAATACTGGTAGCTCTTGCAATGCACGCCCCTAAATGAAATTATAATAAGATGTTAACGATCTTCATCTTATTCATTTCTTTCATTTCCTTCATTTCCTTCATCTCCTTCATTTCCTTCATTTCCTTCATTTCCTTCATCTCCGTCAATTCCATCTCCACCAGCTCCAGCTCTAATAGAAAAGCATTTTCTAGTCTTTGTCCACTTTTTAAATTTGCCAGTATGTTTACATTTATTAGGTCTCCATGTAAAAGATCGGAAACGATCACCGGGTGTTCTGCTCACCCAAAAATCCGAGGGATTTACAAAGGCGCCACCACATACCTCATCTAACTCATCTTCGGATAATATATTTATTTCATCAATAGTTAAATTCATAACGGTTCTCTATTACTTAAATGGAAAATCCTTCTGTTTTCTGGAATCCTTTCATTATTATTCACGCACCTAACGTGAATAATAATTCTTTTGAAAACCTACCAATCAATAGGTAGCTCAGCGTTTCTTAATACTTCTAATGCTTTTAATCGTAAGTCTTTGTTGGCATATTCATCATTCGCTATCGCATTTAACTCAGCTAATAACCCATCGCCATCCCCTTCGGGCATTGCAATTTTCATAAATTGATCTATCGAACCTATTTTTACTTGGTCCGATTTACCACTAGAATAAATAACATTACTAATTTGAGAAAGCGCTTCATTCGTGATTTTTCGCCTAAATGCAATCATAAAATGATGCCAGATTAAGGTTGCGCCATACCTTCATTTCCGCTTAAACCATCGATGATTCAAGCAGGTATAGCGACGCAGCGTCCAGCCTTGAGCCACCTCTGAACCCGGTGGCCACGTCGACATTTCTTAGGGCGCCATTTAAAACCTTTATACACTTCACCGCGAAAGCTACCTACAATATGGCCTCGATGCACGAAGCGGCCACCACACACTTCATCTAGCTCATCTTCGGATAACATGTTTGTTTCATCAATAGTTAAGTTCATCACAACTCTCTTTTATCTAAATGGAAAATCCTTTTGTTTGCTGGAATCCTTTCATTATTATTCACGCACCTAACGTGAATAATAACTCTTTTGAAAACTTACCAATCAATAGGTAGCTCTGAGTTTCTTAATACCTCTAATGCTTTTAATCGTAAGTCTTTATTGGCATATTCATCATTCGCTATCGTATTTAACTCAGCTAATAACTCATCGCCCTCTCCTTCGGACATTGGAATTTTCATAAATTGATCTACCGAACCAATTTTTACTTGATCTGATTTATCACTAGAATAGATAACATTACTAATTTCAGAAAGCGCTTCATTCGTGCTTGCATTGTTGACAAACGCCGACAGTGCTGCCGATTGCACGTCTGGATCAACATGGTGAAGCAGCTCATACGCTTGCCTTGCAGTGACCGATCGAACAACTTCATCGTCTCTTTGGGTGTTAGCAAGGTACGATAGTGCGCCCACAACCAAGGCTGGATCTTGCTCCTGCGAAATGTGTTGTAACGCGAGATCATCAATATATGCGAATGACTCTGTATAACCTGAAACGTCACTTAAGGCGTTATACCCAGCTGACTGCTCATCAATGTTGTTGGACAGTAAAAGGTCGTCATATATTTTTTTTGCCGTTGCTTCTGGGTTTGAGGCCAGTTCTGATACCAAATCATAATGTACAGTGGAGTCAACATCGCCGCCATGTTCTATTAATGACCCTTCTGTTAAATCGTCTACTAACGTCTCTTCAAGTAGCGTTTCTTCAAATTGGTTACCACTGGGGTTATCGATTACCTCATGTTGCGTAGATATATATTTATCTTCAGCCAGGCCGCCAGCATGATGTTGTCCATTGCCTTGTTGTTTTGGGTGTCTATTGTCCTGTGTCGCATTATCTCCAGAGGCTTCTTTTGTGCTAGAAAAGTAATACATTCCGGCGCAAGAAAAAGCTAGGCATAAAGAAGCAATATAAAATTTTGTATTAATCAACATAACATTAAACTCCATAAATATAATTGTGCGTGCACATAATGTATCTAACGTGTAACGTGTGAAATTTATAAAACCACACCTCACATGCGCGGTTACGTGTTGAACATTCTATAAATTGTGAGTTTTATCACCAATCTTTAACGTAGACATTTTTATGGAAGATTATGAGAAAGCAAAAGCCCGTGCGTTTTGCTGTGGTGAACCATCGGAGGCAGGATGCCGACGTGAGCTTACAGGGATGTATTGACAGCGTGTTCACCAGAGCAATGCGCACGGGCTAAACGCAAAGAGGTCGGCCGTCTAAAACACAGCTCACTGCTTGGCAGTTTTAAGATGCAGGGAGCTTCGCTTGCAGGTCGGCCTTGGGCTTTTTTGAACGCTGCGCTCGTAGGCGCGCTTGGCGCTTTTAGAAAAATCGCATTCACAACCACAACCACAACCAAAAAAAGCTATACCTTCTCACTTCCCCACAAGGCCAAAGGCCGCTCTAATAACTTATCGCTCTGTATTTCAAAACCGACCCGCGTTGTAATCTGTAATGGCTGTTTTGATTTCGGCTTGGGTGTTCATGACAAAAGGGCCGTAGCCTTCTATGGGTTCATTGATGGGTTCGCCGCTAAGTATCAGTATTTCGGCATTGTCAGCATTGCTTGTGGTGTCAGAAGGTGCATGTGCGGTGATAATGACCGTGTCGCCCTGTGGGTTGAGCAGTGCGGCGCATTTAGTATTAATAGTTGTATTGTTAATAGTGATGCTGCCACGCCTCACAATAATAATACTGTTGTGGCCTTCGGTGAGGTTAAGCGTGGTGGTGCTGTTTGCGGGTAGGACGGCGTCTATTAGCTGTATGTTGGTAAAGGTGGATACGGGGCCTGTGATGGCCTTTGTAGTGTTGTTTGTAGTGGCCTTTGTAGTGTCGTTTGTAATGGCCTTTGTAATGGTATTGTAGCTGCCCGCAATAACACGTAATTGCGCGCCGTTATTCAGCGTGGCGGTGGGGATATCTTCATTGTTAATGCCTTGATAGGCTGGTGGCGTCATTTTATCTTTTGCGGGTAGGTTAACCCACAGCTGAATCATTTCTAGCTCGCCGCCTTTTTGGGTGAAATCTTGCGAGTGAAACTCCTCGTGGATAATACCTTTGCCGGCTGTCATCCATTGCACACCGCCTTTTTTAATAATACCGCCGTTGCCTGCGTTATCTTTGTGTGCCACTTCGCCTTGGTATACAAGCGTTACAGTTTCAAAGCCTCTGTGGGGGTGTTGGCCTACGCCACGGGGTGTGGCGGCGGGGTCGAAATGTGCGGGGCCAGCTAAGTCGGCCAATAAAAACGGGCTAATAGCATTGCCGTGCTCGCCATAAAATAACAGCGAGTTAACGGGGAAGCCATCGCCTACCCAATGTTGTGGTGGCGTGTTGATAATGCGTTTAATTGTTTTCATGGTCGCCTCGGTGTTATTGCGCTTTTAGTTTTCATTGTTGTATATGTGATTGATATAAGATATTTAAACGTATAGCTGTGCAGTCTCTTTTTATTTTCTTTTTTTTGTTTTTCTTTTTGTATTTGTTTATTGAGTGAGTGAGGTGTGTATGTCTATAGAATCTAAACCAGTATCGGCGGCGGATAAGCCAAAAGGCGTTAATCAAGTGGCAGAGCAAGGCCAGCGTTTACCTTGCCGTGGTTGCAAGGCATCGTGCCAAAACTATGCAACCTGTGAAGGCAAACCTTGGCGTGTATTTAAGTAAGTTAATCAGAGGTTCCCTAGATACCAAGCGGTGCGAGTGGTTGGTATACGGTATGTTTGCTGGCTAGGTTGTGCAATAGGTTGCATACGCCTATTAAAGGCAGGCCCACAAGGGCGGTGGGGTCGTCGCTTTTTATGGCGGTAAATAGGGCAATGCCCAAGCCTTCGCTTTTAAAGCTGCCTGCGCAATCGAGTGGTTGGTCGCGCTCTATATAATGCTCTATTTGCGCGCGGCTAAGCGTTTTAAAGGTAACCTGTGTTGTGGCAACATATTCTTGCAATGTGTTTGTATGGGTTTCTAATAGGGCAATGGCCGAGTAAAACGTCACGGTGTTACTGCTGCATAGCTCTAGTTGTTTAATGGCGTTTTGTGTGGTGTGAGGTTTGCCTAGCAGCGTGGTGCCACACAATGCGGTTTGATCTGAGCCAATAATTGCGTAGGCGCTGTGTTTATTGTTTGCTTGATACGTTTTTGTTGTTGTTTTTTGTGTTGCTTCTGGCTTTGTTTCTAACAATATTCCTGCTGTTACTTCTTCTACCCCGCAAGATGGCTGCCATGCTTGTGCCTTTTGCGTGGCTAAGCGTTGCGCAAGGGCTTTGGCGTGCTCGGCGGGCTTGGCCGATTCATCTATATTTGGGTTGAAGGTGCTAAAGGGTAAACCTAGCGTATGCAGCTGTTTTTGTTTGTATTGGCTTTGTGATGCAAGAACGAGATGAACGCCAGAATCTGTGTGTGCCATGTTTGACGGGCCTTATTAAAGTGGCTAAGTGAGGTTATTAGGGCGATTAGCGTTATTTTTCGCTAAATTGATTAAATAGTGCATGTTTTCTTTGACACCTTGAGGGGAAATCCCTATTATGGCGCGCTTATTTCGTAGGGTGTACGATCAATGCGGTTGCCTAAGTATATAGAGCCTCGTAAGCTGGCGCAAAAAAACGGGTTGTTCGATGGCGAAGTTTTAGCTGAAGATATTCCCCGTGTAATGTCTGCGTTAGTGTCTTGTGAGCAAATGAAGGTCAAGCTTGAGTTTGATATTGATATCGAACGCAGGCGCACGATGACAGGCACCATAGATGGCCTTGTACACATGCAATGCCAGCGCTGTTTAGAGCCTGTTGAGGTAAAGCTACATGTTGATGTTCGTCTCGCTATGGTGTGGGATGAAGAGAAAGCAAAACAGTTACCTGCAACAGTAGAGCCTTGGATTGTTGGTGAAGATCCCGAAGATCTGCACGCAATAATTGAAGAAGAAATTTTATTATCTATGCCTGTTGTGGCATATCACACAGAACATTGTGTAGATGCAACAACGTTGAGTGTAGGTACGTTAGATGATGAGCCTGAGTCACGACCCAATCCGTTTCAGGTTTTAGAGACTTTAAAAAATACGTCGAAAAAACCTAACTAACGGGTTTTCGATTCATTAGGAGTAAATTATGGCTGTTCAAAAAAGTAAAAAAACACGTTCACGTCGCGGTATGCGTCGTTCACATGATTCATTAACAAGCAAGACTACATCTATCGATGCGTCAACAGGTGAAAGACACTTACGTCACCACATGACACCAGACGGTTTCTTCAAGGGCCGTAAAATAGTTGCATCTGCCGACGAAGAGTAATCTTGTCGGTTAGCATCAAGCTAGCAGTTGATATTATGAGCGGGGATATTGATCCCCGTTCATGTTTCTGTGCCTGTCTCACGTTTATTCAAACACACCCCAATGTACACCTTAATATTGTTGGCGATTCCAGTCTTTGGGATGCTTTCGATACATCGCCTTACCCTCATTTATCTTTTGTCGAATCCTTCGACGTGGTCAACACCCATGATTCGCTGCGCGATGTAATGCGCAACAAAAATGCGTCGTCTATGTACAAAGCCATTGCCATGTTAGCGAATCAAGATGCGCATGCCTGTGTGAGTGCGGGTAACACCGCCGCGTTATTAGCCATAGGCAGCCGCTTGCTCAATAAAGTAGCGCATGTCACGCGGCCCGCGATTGCACGCGCCATGCCCACAAAGGGTGGCTCCTACGTGATGCTCGATTTAGGCGCAACCGTCGATTGCTCGCCCGAGCAACTCTTAGAGTTTGCATTAATGGGTGCGGCTATTGCGCAGGCGCAGGGTGCGCAAAATAACTTACGGCAGGCCAGTCAGCCGCCTAAAGTGGCGCTGTTAAGTAATGGCCACGAGCCAGAAAAAGGCAATAAAACACTCCGTGCGGCGCAGGCGTTACTAGCGCGTCATGACGGTATTGAATACGCCGGTTTTATTGAGGGTGATGCGCTGTTTGACACCACCGTTGATGTGGTGGTGTGTGATGGCTTGGTGGGCAATGTTGCACTTAAAGTCTCTGAGGGCGCGGCACGTTTTGTTGCTCAAAGCATGCATGACCATAGCCAAAGCACCGTGCTAAACCGCTTTAAAACATGGTGTGCAGGCAGTATGTTTAAACAGTGGCAGGCAACGTGTAACCCCGATACATACAATGGAGCCGTGTTTGCTGGTTTTGATGCCGTATTGGTTAAAAGCCACGGCAGCGCGACACAAACGGGTTTTTTACATGCGCTTGAGTTTGCCTATCAGCAGGCCGAGCAGCAAGCACCACAAAAGCTAGCGCAGTCTCTTTCGCAATTTCATTCCTCTTTTCACTCGTCTTCTTATTTTTCTCAACACTAATTATTCTTCTCAACACTAAAATTTAAGGTTGTATTATGACAACGGCATTTGTTTTTCCTGGTCAAGGCTCGCAAAAAGTGGGCATGCTCGATACATTTTATACCGCAAGCGACGCATTTAAAGCGACGTTTGATGAAGCGCAAACTGTGCTGGGTTACAACGTGTGGTCACTTATTCAAGAAGGCCCACAAGAACAGCTCAACATGACTGAAATCACCCAGCCCGTATTGTTGGCCTCAAGTGTGGCGCTTTGGCGTGTTTGGCAAGAAAAAGGCGGCGAGCAGCCCACCTTTATGGCGGGCCACAGCTTGGGAGAATGGTCTGCATTGGTGTGTGCAGATGTGGTTTCTTTTGCGGATGCGCTTAACTTAGTGCGTATGCGCGGTAAGTTTATGCAAGAAGCCGTACCGCAGGGTGTGGGCGCTATGGCCGCCATTATTGGTTTAAGCGATGCGCAAGTCGAGCAAGCCTGTGCGGCTGCATCGCAAGGTGACGAGGTTGTATCACCGGTTAACTACAACTCGCCGGGGCAATTAGTAATTGCGGGCGTGGCTGCCGCTGTCGAACGCGCTATGGCGCTGTGTAAAGAAGCTGGTGCCAAGCGAGCATTACCGCTACCAGTCAGTGCGCCTTTTCATACCGCCTTAATGCAGCCTGCGGCCGATAGATTAGCCGCCGAAATAGAAAAAACCGTATTTTCTGTACCTGCTGTGCCAATTGTGCATAATGTGCACGCGAAAACAGAGCAAGACCCTGCGGCAATTAAAGCCATCATGATTGAGCAGATTTACTCGCCCGTTAAGTGGGTAAGCTGCGTGCAGGCGCTTGTGGATGAAGGCGTTGATACGCTTATTGAATGTGGCCCAGGTAAAGTGTTATCGGGCTTGGCTAAACGCATACATAAGCCACTTGTGGCTAAACCTACAGAAACGTTAGAGGCGCTAAACGCCGCTATCGAAAATAACAGTTAAGAGAGAACGTTATGTCAATGAACGAAAAGGTAGCAATTGTAACGGGCGCCAGCCGTGGTATTGGTGAGGCTATCGCGCATTCACTAGGCGAAGCAGGCGCAACCGTTGTGGGTACCGCCACATCACAAAAAGGCGCCGATGCCATTACACAACGCCTAAGCGATGCGGGTTTTAAAGGCGAAGGCTTAGTGCTTAACGTGACCGATGCCGACTCCGTTGCGCAGTGCCTAAAAACAGTAACCGAAAAATACGGCGTAGCGCAAATTTTGGTTAACAACGCAGGTATCACCAAAGATAACCTATTAATGCGTATGACAGACGAGCAATGGTTTGATGTGATCAACACCAACCTAAGTGCTGTTTTCAGAATGAGCAAAGCGTGTTTACGCGGCATGATGAAAGCCCGCCACGGCCGCATTGTCAATATTGCCTCTATTGTTGGCCAAATGGGTAACGCTGGGCAAACTAACTACTCGGCCACTAAAGCGGGTGTAATGGGCTTTGCGCGCTCTTTGGCGAAAGAAGTGGGCTCGCGTAATATTACGGTTAACACTGTATCGCCTGGTTTTATCGATACCGACATGACTAAATCACTGCCGCAAGAGCAAAAAGATGCCATGCAAAGTGCGATTGCACTTGGCCGTTTAGGGCAGCCCGAAGAGATTGCAAAAGTCGTGAAATTTTTATGTAGCGACGATGCAAGCTATATTACAGGCGAAAACATCCATGTTAATGGCGGTATGTACATGAGCTAAGTCATTGAAAATTATATTCTTTTTATAAAAAGTCGAATAAATTTTCAAACATGGATTACAACTCGGTACAAATCACGTTAAAATGCGCGCACGTGTAAGCCCGTAAGCTAATTTAAGCTTTAATTTTACGCGAAAAATGGCTTACAGCCACAGTATTAAAATCTACATTTAAATGGGTTTTAACACTGCGTTTACACATACAGATTTCAATTAGGAGTTAATAAAGACTATGAGCAGCATTGAAGAACGCGTTAGAAAAATCGTCGCAGAACAGCTAGGTGTTAAAGAAGAAGAAGTTAAAAACGAAGCATCTTTCGTAGAAGACTTAGGTGCAGACTCTTTAGATACTGTAGAGTTGGTTATGGCTTTAGAAGAAGAGTTTCAAACTGAAATTCCTGATGAAGAAGCAGAAAAAATTACAACTGTACAGTTGGCTATCAACTACATTAACGAAAACCTAGCTTAATCGCGACGTTTTACGTTTTGTTGTTAGTATTAAAAGCCGTTACTATTTTTAGTGCGGCTTTTATTGTTTGTGAGGTCTGATAAATAGCCTTTAGATTTTACTCTGATTTTATTATTGACGTGTATTGACATGTATCTAAATACATTTTAAGTATATTTTAAATACAGCTATCAGGTATAAAGCACAGGCATCAGATAAAAACAGAAAAGCCTTTATAAAAATAACCGTGTTTTTTGGGTTGCACTTACATATTGAGTTGCACTTACATATTGGTTTGTACTTGCTTATTGGTACTTAGTGATATTGTTTTCATAGCAACACGCTATTTTTATGAAGGTTTAAGAACATAAACGCACACTTAAATGTGCATGTAGGAGAAAAAGGTGAGTCGAAAAAGGGTCGTAGTTACTGGTATGGGCATGGTCAGTTCACTGGGTAATACTGTGGGCGAGACATGGTCAAATATGCTTGATGGCAAAAGCGGTGTGAGGCCCATTACGGCTTTTGACGCGAGCGCTTTTAGCACACGTATCAGTGCATCGGTGCAAGATTTTGACATCACTCCCTACTTAACCGAAAAAGAAGCACGCAAGCTAGATGTGTTTATCCAGTTTGGTATGGCGGCAGGTATTCAGGCCGTAGAAGATTCTGGCATTGAAGTGACCAACGAAAACGCCGCCCGCATGGGTTGTATTGTGGGTTCAGGTATTGGTGGCTTGGGTAATATCGAGCAAACCTCATTGCTTATTAATGAGCGCGGCCCACGCCGTGTATCGCCCTTTTTTGTGCCCGGCTCCATTATTAATATGATTGCCGGTAACCTATCCATTAAATATGGCTTTAAAGGGATTAACCTCGCCATTAGTACGGCGTGTACAACCGGTACGCATTCGATTGGTTTGGCCGCGCGTGAAATCATGTACGGCGTAGCCGACGTGATGATTGCGGGCGGTTCTGAAATGGCCACTACGCCCGTAGGGATTGGTGGTTTTGGTGCGGCGCGTGCGCTGTCAAAACGCAACGACGATCCTGCTGCTGCAAGCCGCCCATGGGATAAAGACCGCGACGGTTTTGTGCTGGGCGACGGTGCAGGCGTATTGGTACTAGAAGAGCTAGAGCACGCGAAAAAACGCGGCGCAAAAATTTATGCCGAGCTTGTGGGCGTGGGCAACAGTGCCGATGCATTTCATATTACATCGCCTTCTGGTGACGGTGCCGAGCTATCTATGCGCAATGCACTTAACGATGCAGGCATCGATTACTCTACGGTAAATTATATTAATGCCCACGGTACATCAACAAACGCAGGTGACTTAGCCGAATGTAACGCGGTAAAGCAGGTGTTTGGTAGCCATGCACACGACCTTGCCGTTAGCTCGACGAAATCTATGGTGGGCCATTTATTGGGTGCATCGGGTGCCGTTGAAGCGATTTTTTCGGTACTGGCTATTCAAGACCAAGTCGCACCGCCTACTATTAACTTAGATAACCCCGACGAAGGCTGTGATTTAAATTTTGTGCCCCATACTGCGCAAACTATGCCTATTGATGCGGTGTTAAGTAACTCGTTTGGTTTTGGTGGAACAAACGGCAGTTTAGTGTTTAAACAATTTACTGAATAAATATGTGTGTTTTAAACAATAAAAAGTTTACCCCATAAATATAATCGGTTAACTATTTTTGGTTGACTGTTTTTGGTTGACTGTTTTTGGTTGAAAGTTCGACTTAACGTGTGATTTAAGCTTACGACTTAACATTACGATTTAACGTGCAATAAAGGTGAGTTATGTCTTCACAGCCCTTGTGTTTTTTAAACGGCGTTGCTCACTCCTCTCAATATATCCATAACCGCGCCCAAGCTTATGGCGACGGCGTGTTTGAAACTATCCGTATTATCTCTGGCCATGCGCCGTTGCTGGCCTTGCATTTAGCGCGTTTAAAGCAGGGCTTAGACTGTTTAGGTATTGAGCATCACGCCGCAACTTGGCAGTATATTAATGATTTTATGCATAGGTTAAGCAACACAACTATGCAGACAGATAACACACCTTATGCCAATGCTAGTACTAGTGCCAATACCAGTATCAATGCTAATGCCAGTGTAAAAACACCAAGTAACGCCACCGCAACGGCGCAGGCGGCATCGGGCAAAGTAAAAATTATCGCTTATCGCCAAGCGGGTGGGCAAGGTTATGCGCCTCTGCCCAATGCGAGCGCGAACATTTTGATATATTTTGAGCCTGTATCGCTATCTGGTTGGCTGCAAATGCCCAAGCAATTATTGGATGCCAGCACGCCGTTATCGTCTAACCCTGCGCTTGCAAAAATAAAACACCTTAACCGTTTAGATTATGTTTTAGCGGCGCACCGTACACCCACGCAGCCAAACCAAGCGCTGCTTTTGTATAATGCGCAGCATACCGTTATAGAATCGCTACACCATAATATTTTTATGCTGAATGGCGATACCGTCACGACTCCAGTATTAACCGATGCAGGAGTCGAGGGGGTGTTTAAACAATTTTTGCTTGGCTCTGTTTTTGGTGATTTAGCATTGCAAACACAAGAGAAAAACATGACAGAAAGCGATGTAATTAACGCCGATGCTGTATTTTTAACCAACGCATTAACCGGTGTCACGCCAGTTTTAAGTTATAAAAATAGGCGTTTTAGCAATAATGACTTTTATGAAAATTTGCATAAAAAAATACAGAAAAAAATATTAACGCAGATAAAAAATAAATTTTAAAATTTTAAATTAAAGATTAAAGATTAAAGATTAAAGATTAAAGATTAAAGATTAAAGATTAAACGTAAAAATTTAAAAGCCAGCATGTAGCTGAATAAATAAAAGGTAAACCATGTTTACAAGTAAAAAAAAATTAATATTAATTTTAGCGCTGCTGATGGTGTTAATTGTCACAAGCACCGCAGCCGCTTTTTTTACATTAACGTACTGGCTTAATACACCGTTAGACCATAATCGCTTCTTGGCGTCGGCAGCGCAGCAAACGCCTCAAGAAAAAGTCGTGAAACTGGCGCACGGTTCGAGCTTGCATGCGACTGCACACCTGCTATTTAAAAATGGATTTATTCATTACCCTAAGCTTTGGGTGTTGTATGCAAAAGCGACATCACAAACAAATATAAAAGCCGGCGAGTATGTGTTTGATCAAAGCTATTCGCCTAAGGCCGTATTGACCAAACTTATTAAAGGCGATGTGGTATACCGCTCGGTGCGTTTTATCGAGGGGCAAACTTTTAAGCAGGTGTACCGTGTTTTACAAAACCAAGAAGGGTTACAGCAAAAGCTCACTTCAGCAAATACGCCAGCAGTCATCGAGCAGTTAAACCTGAGTGTAGAGCACTTAGAGGGGTGGTTTTTCCCCGATACGTATTACTACAGTTTGGGTGAAACCGACATTAGCATACTCAAGCGCGCCCACACAAAAATGCAAAACGTGTTAACTACGCAGTGGCAAAACCGCCAAGCCAACTTGCCCTACAATACACCCTACGACGCGCTTATTATGGCTTCTATAATAGATAAAGAAACCGGCGCCGCTTTTGAGCGTGCCGATATTGCAGGCGTATTTGTTAACCGTTTAAACAAAGGCATGCGTTTGCAAACCGATCCCACCGTTATTTATGGTATGGGCGATGCATATAAGGGCAATATTACCCGCAAAAATTTAAAAACCCCCACGCCGTACAATACATACACGCAGCACGGCTTGCCGCCCACGCCTATTGCCATGCCTAGCGAAATGGCTATTCATGCGGCATTAAACCCTAATCAACATGATTACATTTTTTTTGTGGGTAAAGGCGATGGCACGCATCAGTTTTCTGTGACGCTGGCCGAGCACAACCGTGCCGTGCGCCAATATCAATTAAAGCGGGTAAAAAATTACCGCTCTACTATCAAGCAATAGGTTATATAGTGAAAACAGCAATGGGTCAGTTTTTGACGGTAGAAGGCACAGAGGGTGTGGGTAAATCCACAAACATGGCGTTTATCGAGGCACAGCTACGCGCAGCGGGTATCGATTTAGTGGTCACGCGTGAGCCGGGCGGTACGCCACTTGCCGAGCAATTACGCGGTATTTTACTAGAAAACCGCGACGAGCCATTTGCGCCTATGGCCGAATTACTCACCGTATTTGCCGCCCGCGCACAACATATTGAACAAGTGATTAAACCCGCTTTATTGGCCGGTAAATGGGTGCTCAGTGACCGCTTTACAGACGCCACCTTTGCCTACCAAGGCTATGGTCGGGGTTTAAGTTTAAGTGTGATTTCGCAGCTAGAAAGCATGGTGCAAAATGATTTTAAGCCCGACACCACTTTTTTATTAGATATAGATGTGACTGTTGGTTTAGAGCGCGCCCGTGCACGTGGTGACCTCGACCGTTTCGAACATGAGCAAATCACTTTTTTTGAAAAAGTCCGAAGTGGTTATCTAGAACGTGTTAAACAAAACCCCGCACGTTTTTGTGTGGTCGATGCTGGCCAAGCACTCGACGCCGTTCAGCAAGATATACGCGCACACATACAAGTGTTACTAAGCGCACAGCCTCACTCACTAAAAGGCCAATAAAATGCAGCATGTCGATTGTTTGGTGTTGGGTGGCGGTGCCGCTGGTTTAATGTGTGCAGCCAATGTGGGCGCGAAGGGGTTAAGCGTGCTGCTTATTGACCATGCAAACAAAGTAGGTAAAAAAATTCTCATGTCAGGTGGCGGTCGGTGTAATTTTACCAATTACTTTATCGAGCCTCATCAGTATATTTCTGGCAACCCGCATTTTTGTAAATCGGCATTAAGCCGTTACACCAATTACGATTTTATTGCACTGGTAGAAAAATATCAGTTGGCTTACCACGAGAAAACCGCAGGGCAGCTTTTTTGCGATAACAAAGCCCGCGATATATTAGAAATACTGTTAAGCGAATGCGAAAAAGCACGCGTTGATATTCGTACTAAAACCAGTATTACCAGCATTAAAAAAGCGAGCGATAAAGGCACAGGCTTTGTAGTAGAAACATCACTTGGCACCGTAAAAGCGCGTCAGGTTGTGGTGGCCACAGGTGGCTTGTCTATTCCCGCAATGGGTGCAACAGGCTTGGGGTATGATATTGCTACACAGTTTGGTTTACATGTTATACAGCGCGACCCAACACTGGTGCCGTTTACCTGTAGCGGTAAAGCGCTGGATGTATGTAACGCGTTATCGGGTTTATCACTGCCTGTCAGCATAAGTTGTAACAACCACAGTTTTAGCGAAAGTTTTTTATTTACTCACCGCGGTATGAGCGGCCCTGCTGTACTGCAAATATCCAATTACTGGCACCTTAAAATGCCCGTTACCGTCAATTTTTTACCTGCTATATCGGTTATTGATGTGTTAACCGAGGCCAAGAAAAACACACCGCAACGTAAACTTGTTCATGTGTTAAGTGATGTATTCCCCAAACGCTTTGCTCAAGCATGGTTAGAATATACTTTAGCCGAGCATAATATTGAGGCTTATCAAGATAAAAACTTGGCAGACATACCCAATAAAAACTTAACCCTAATAGCCGACGGTTTTAACGCTTGGCAATTTACCCCGCCCGGTACAGAAGGGTATCGCACCGCCGAAGTCACACGCGGTGGCATTGACACCAACGATGTCTCATCTAAAACTTTTGAAGCAAAAAAGGTTGAAGGGTTATATTTTATTGGTGAAGTATTAGATGTGACGGGTTGGCTCGGCGGGTTTAATTTTCAGTGGGCATGGTCAAGCGCGTATTGCGCAGCGCAGGCCATAGCCGAAGAAAACAAAGCCCATTGATCACGTATCTATGCATAATGTTAAGTCTATTATGCATAGATACGTAGCGAGTTTTTTTATTCAGCAATACGTACGGTTAACTTACCGCGCGTTGTGCCCGATTCGCTTTGTTCTAATGCCTTATTGATATCTGCTAAAGGCAGTGTTTGGGCAACCTCTATGCGTATTTCGCCTTTATCAAACAGTGCCGCTAGTTCGTTAAGCTGGCTACGGTTGGGTTGTACAAAACAGAATTCACTTCTGACATTGTGTTTTTCTGCTAGTGCGGCTTCGGGTGGCGCAACAACCGATACCAGTATGCCGCCTTCTTTTAAGCAGCCAAATGATTTTTCTTGTATCTCGTAGCCCATGGTATCAAATACAACGTCTAAATCTTTGAGGCGGGTGAAGTCTTCTTCGTGGTAATTGATGGCTTCGTCGGCACCCAGTGATGTGACAAATTCATGGTTCTTTTTAGATGCGGTTGTATACACGGTGGCACCTTTTAATTTGGCGAGCTGTATTGCCAAATGGCCAACGCCGCCAGCGCCTGCATGGATCAAGACCTTATCGCCTGCTTTTAATGCTGCTATCTCATACAATGCCTGCCAAGCAGTTAAGGCTGCTAAGGGGACGGCGGCGGATTCGCTCCACGAGAGTGAGCTAGGTTTGATGGCGACCTCAGAGGCTTTAACCGCGATATATTCGGCGTAGCTGCCGTTGCGGCCAATATCGGGCCGTGAGTAAATGGCATCGCCAATATTGAGGTCATTAACAGCATCGCCTTTGGCGACAACTTCGCCGGCCACATCCCATCCGAGTGTAAGAGGTAATGTGTGCGGGAGCATTTCTTTTAAGTGACCTTCGCGGATCTTCCAATCGACGGGGTTAATACCTGCGCAAAATACTTTGACTAGCACTTCATCGCTTGCAACACTGGGTACGGCTATTTGTTCTAGCTTTACTTGCTCAGGCCCACCAAATTGGTGGATACGTGCTGCGGTCATGGTTGTATCAGTAACGGTGTTTGTCATCGTTTCGCTCCTTTTATAGATTGTGTGGGTGTTTGTACGTGCGTTTTTGAAATTAGTTGAATTTAAAGAGCGGCATGATTTTTAAGGTGAATAAGAACGGTATAATATATTGATTTGAATACAGATTTGTATGAATTATGTGCGTTTTAGTGTGTTTGGTGTTCACTAGAGGTACTTTAATGGAGGTGCTCTAATGACGTGTTCTAATGGGCTGTTCTAACGAGTAATGGTGAAGCCATGTATAATCTCTTTAATTCTTTATTTCTTTCATTTATATAGTGCCATAAACCTGTTTTGCTTAGCTAATGAGAATGAAGCTTATTAGACGAGCTCATCATTATTTAAATGAAACAAGTACTATTCCATATACTTTATTAAACAATCCCTACCCAACAAGGTTGTATTGCATGTTAAATACCAAGTTATATAAAACAGTT
Source organism: uncultured Saccharophagus sp. (assembly GCA_937920545.1). Classification (GTDB taxonomy): domain Bacteria; phylum Pseudomonadota; class Gammaproteobacteria; order Pseudomonadales; family Cellvibrionaceae; genus Saccharophagus. The sequence goes on along the minus strand of CAKZUG010000135.1, from coordinate 5,920 downwards.
TATCAGTTAGCTGAAAAGTTAATAAAAGCGGCCAATAAAAATGATGAGCTTACCTTTAACACACACTATGCTGAGTTAAAGGAAGTATGCATCACGCACGAAAACACCGAAAAGGACCACCCCGTACAATGGGAGACGTTGGCTGACTTTACCGATGAAACAGAAAGTGCTATTGCCCTGTATGAAAAAGCCTTAGTGAAAGCGACAGACGCCAATGCGAAAGATTATATTGCCTCTATTCACTATTCTATGGCACAGCTTAAGCTTGAGCTAGATCAAACGACATCGGCTATAGAGCATTTGCAAGCGGCTAAAATAAGTGCAAATAAAATTGAAGATAAAGAGTTAAAAGAACAAATAGAAATATTGTTAAACGAGCAGTTGGGTGAGTAGCTAGGTGAGCGGTCAAACAGGTAAAAAGCAGAGAAAAGTAAGCGGTAAATAGATTGATAGGTAAATAGGATAGATTGATAGGGCCTGTCAATAAACCATTAGGAAAGCGAATCGTTTGTTATTTTATTAAAAATAAAAAGGGTGGAGTGCAGTACAAAAACGGATGTTATTGTACTGCGCGTTTTGTTTTTATCTAATGCATTGGTGTGGCCGATCTTTAAACCACTGCATGATTTTGTCGAGGTCTTTTTGGATGTACACATGGCCCACATCATCATGCTCGCTAAACTCGACTTCATGCCCACATTTATTAGCTTGATCCCGTGTTAATGTTGCCGATTTATGTAGGTTGTCATTTTTACCAATTGAGATGTAAACAGGTATTTGACAACGGGTAGCGCAGTTGCGATAGGTTTTGGCTACGGCACCGCCTCCGCTTAATATCATACCTGCATAGCGGTCTGAGTTTTCAAAGCCCCATGTCGAGAGTAAAACACTCCCGCCTGAAAAGCCTGCAAAATAAATTTTTCGGCGGTCAATATTATATTCTCTTTCAATTTTATCGACTTGTCGATTGATCCATTCTGGGTCATATTTTTGCTCGTAACGCTCCCATAACCACCAGCTGTTTTTTGCACGAAAGTTGTTTAATTCAGAGGTTTTATCCGTGTTATTACAGTCAAATTCATCTGGGCATTTAAGCGAGGCAACAATAAAACCTTCTTTTTTGGCTATGGCGTCACGGCTATGATAGCGCCTATGAATAAAATCGGCGCGGCCTTCGTCGCCATGCAGCAATATTAAAAGAGGCGCGGGGTTATCGTGTGTGTAGTTATCAGGTAAACCGAGCAAGCAGCCCGCACAAGGAAAGCGATTACGGTCGGCAATTTTACCGCCGCTACCGCCAGAGGCATAACTGGGTTGCTCATTACCTGTGGTGGGTTCGGCTCCGCTGTCGTCACCATCACCACCACTAATGGGTGTAGTGGGCGTTGGCGGCGTTGCTACATCAGGGCAATCATTACCGGTGATAACTTGGACATCATCTAATATCACTGTGCCTATTTCGCCGCCAAGGTTAAGTTTAAGGCGTGCATTGGGGCTGCTTTCGGTTATGTCAAACTGCGCAGCATAGGCTGTCATGTCAGGCGTGAGAGCCATACGATCACCGCCATTAATTAAGGTATCAAAGCTGGGCGCGCCGTTATCGATATCTATTTTAATAGATCGTTCGGTATTCGCACTCGCACGAAAACACACACTAATACGGTAACCTGCAACGGCATTAAGTGGGTGTTTGAGTTGTATATTCCACGGGTTAGGCTGGGCATCTGTAATATTAAATACGGCTTGCTCATTCCACGTAACGTTGTTGTCGCCTTTTAATGTCGCACTAAAGCCATCATTGCCATTATCAAATGCGCCGGTACTGTCTAAAAGAAGTTGGCCAGGTATCAGCGGGGTTGGGTTGTTGGGTTCATTATTAATAGGCGTTTCGGGCAGCTCTGGCTCGGTCGGTTCTACTGGCGTAGAGGGTTGATCAGGTGTGGTTGGTTCGAGTGGTGTAGTCGGCTCTCTTGGTGTGGTCGGTTCGAGTGGTGTGGTCGGTTCGAGTGGTGTAGTGGGATTGACTGGCGCGGTGGGTTCAGCCGGTGTAGAGGGCTCTTGTTGTGTTGGTGTTTCCGCTGGCGTCACAGGGCGGACGGGTGTTGTGGGCGCAACAACAGGCGTTACTGGGTCGTTAATGGGCGTGCTGGAGTCAATAGGTATAACTGGCATTGCCGGTGTGTTTGGTTCGTCTATAGGGGGTATGTTCGTTGTATTATTGGGTGTTAATGCCGTTGGCTCGGTTGATTCCGGTACACTTACAACCGTTGTGGGAGGGAGCGATGCCACGGGCGTATTTGTATTTGAGTTAGTGCTTGAGTCGTCAGGCGTGGTGGAATCTAAACAAGCACTGAGTAACATCGCCATACATGTTGCTATTGCGGTTTTGAATACTGCTGGACTCAAACGCTTTTTAGGCAATGTAATGTGGTTTGTTATTAAGCATTTGAGTGCTTGATGTGTTGTATTTGATCTACGGTTCATAAGTATACTTGCACGGCTCAGTTGGCCACCCTTGTTAATCAAATAAAATTGTTTAAATAAAGTTATTTAAAGACAGTTGCTCTAATACATGTAAAAACGATCAAAATAAGCTCAATTTATTTCCTCTTTATTCAGATCCCATCGCAATAACAACAACGGCGTATGTGATGAGCCATGAGGTACTGTTAGTGTGATTATTAAGAGCGGTCACTTGGCGTTATTTCAATTTTTAATGATTTTTGAGGTTACCATATCTATTAATTCGCTTTTGAGTGCACAGTCTAAAGTTCGACGTTATTCACACTTTTAGCGTAATAAATAGGGAAGTTGAGTATATATTTATCGCTTAAGGAAGGGCGTTTTATATTGTTTGTCAATAGTGACGTGAGCTTGCTGGCAGCTTTAATGCAGCTACTGGGATAGTTGAAAAGAATACCCCTGCGTCGGCATTCTGCCTCCGACGGCCTCATACCCAGGGTATGCTTTCTTTGTGCCTTGTTAATATATTGAAGAGTAAAAAAATCGAAAGGGTAAAGCAGATGCCTTACCCTTTATTGGATTGTATGTTGTGTTGTATGTTGCGTGGCGATACTAACTAGTTGTATGGTTCTTTATGTTTTTACGTTATTTCTCAATATGGCTGCCCCATAATAGTCACTGGCCCAACTAAACCAGAAGGAATCAGCGCATCGTTTTTGCTCCAATGCTTCCATGTGGCAAAGGTGTTACGCCCGTTGGGTTGTTTGGGGGTGGCCCCTTTTAACCATGCGGGGAACTCGACCAGTTGATCACCTTGGTAGCCGTTTTTCTTCCAGCTTGCGGTATCGCTAAATTGCACTTCGTCGCCTATTAAACGGTTGGGCCATAGGTTGGTGACATCAACCGTTAAGGTGTTTTTACCTTGTTTTAATAAGCCAGCAATATCAAAGCGGTACGGTGACCACATTTTTACACCCAAATCTTTACCGTTTAAGTTTACGCGGGCAAACTGGTGTACGCTGCCTAAATCTAGGGTATAAGCGTTGTTTACTAAGCCTGCAAAGTCAAAATCAATACTGTAGCGTGCGGTGCCTGCAAAGTACTTTACATCATCTACGGTGTGATCTTTTAAATCACTTAACGGGTTAAGCATAATGGGCTTAGGTTTTTGTACGCCTTTGATAAAATCCACTTGCCAATCACCTTTAATGGTGTGTGCTAGCGTAAGCGGTGCAGTATTAACGGTTTTTTCAGATAACGGCTTAGGCGTAAACACAATAAAATACGATTCTATTTGCTCAAGTGTGAGCGGGATAATCGTTTTGCCTGCCTTTTCTTGATAGCGGGTAATACGTTGACGTTCGCCTGTTAATGGGTTCCATAACTCGGGTATTTTGCCTGCTACTCTAAATTGCGCTTCAAACTGAGTCGGTTGAGCGCCCACGTTACTGATAAAGTAAAAGTCAATATTGCTATCTGCTAGTGTGTGGTGTCGCCAGTGTATTTTACTCTTTGCGCCGATGAGCTTTAAATCGGGTGCAATGTTAGCGGTTTTAAGTGCTTCTTCTACAGTGCTAAATACTTGCTGGCTATATTTGCCACCCCAAATATTTTTAGCTTTTGCACTCAATATGTTATCGGCATTTTTACCGCCTTTAAGGCTGGGCGAGAAGGTGGGAGGTTTACCCACTATTAATGCACCTTGTTTAACGAGTTGTTCGATTTTTTCTAACAGTTCTGGTCGCATGCTGATATCGTCGGCCAGCATTAATAGGCTGTACTGCCTACCTGTTTTATAGCCGATCTTTTTATAACCGATTTTTTTATAACCGATTTTTTGATAGTCTGGTTTTTTATCTTTAATAACGTTTAACTTGTTAAGCAAGCCATGACTGTTGATAAATTCAAAATCGTAGCCTTTTGGTAACACGTTATCTATAAAGTGTTTGTCGGCTTTGGTCGAGCTGTCATCACCCAATAAATACAAAATATCCAATACGGGCTGGCCTTGGCGTAGCATGGCTTGGGTGCGCGTTAAATATTGGTTCCATGTGGGGGTTTCATGCCACCAGGTTTGCGTGCGTTCAAAATGCACACCCCAGTAGTTTAATGTCATGCCAGGCTTTAATGTTGTCCACGGTTGATGGGTAAATAAATGGTGCGTAATTTGATGAACACCTGCGGCTAAATCAATATCGGCTTGAGGCTTATAAAACTCGGGGTGGTTAAGCCAGCGGTTGGCCTCGGGTTTGGCGGTAAACGATTCTGAACTCACAAAGCGGCCATAAATTGAGCCCGCCGAGGCGGTCATTTTGGCTGTCATGTAGGCGCTTTCTTGGCTACGAATATTGTTGGGTGTGGGCAGTGCGGCAAAGTTGCTATTTGCATATGCAATATCGGCATGGCCTAGGGCGTACAGGTTATCAATAAAGGGTTTCATTGATTGCGCCGAAAATTTAATCCCCATTTTATTGGCGCGTTCACGCATACCACCGTAAAATTCTTCGGCGATTAAATCGGCAATGGTTTTACGCATATCCCATAAAAAACGCTCGGAGGTATCGGTGCCATTAATGGTATATCCCAGTGTGGCGGGTAGATACTTTATAGGCGAGTAGCCTTGTTTTTCTTTAAAACGGTGCTCAAACCCCTGTGTCCAGTTTTGTCTGCCGACTTCCCAGCTATCGGCGTGTGTCGAGAAAAAAGCTTTGCCTAGCTCGTTGCCCGCCAGTTGTTTGGCTTCTTTTAGCAAGCCATTAAAGTGTGTGTCGAGCACCTTGGCGTTGAGTTTATCGACTTCTAAACCTTCTCCGCCTTCTGAGCCAGGGCGGTTAATGGCTTCGGTTGAGGCCATACCAAAGCGGATAACCGTCCAGTTGTCGCTGGGGGGTGTCCAGTTAAGGATGCCGTTTTTATCTAGGTGTTGCGATACATCAATAATCGACTCTAATGGTATGGTGCTGTTAAGTGGCCCTGTTTTCTCAAATGCCGTGCGCTCTGTATCGGCATCAAAAAACGGGAAGGCGTGGGCGGCTTTTTTACACCAGCCGGCTATTTTTTGGCGGTTATCTAACATGATTTCGCGTACCGATACGCTCACTTTTGGCATGGCGGTATACAAGAGTTTGTTGTCGGTAGGTTTAAAGACAAATTTCACATGGCGGGCGGTTACTGGCTCAAATTCAAAACAGCCTATGTCGTCATAAATTTGACCGCGTTTGGCAAAGGCCACTTCTTTATAGCTTGTACCGTCATCTGAGACCATCATAGCGTTGCGGCCCATCATGCCGTAGGCAGCAAATTTAACAAACGCATTTGAAAACGTGTAATCACTTTTAAAATCTAATGTGATAAATGTTTCATCCGTTTTTGGGTCTAGGGTGGGTGATACTTGTGTGTTCCAGTCTTTATCGATAACGTGGTTATGATTTAATACTTTATTTTTGCCGTTAGATAC
>CAKZUG010000134.1 GCA_937920545.1 uncultured Saccharophagus sp. | reverse complement strand
TTGGTGAAAATTACACAGCCAATCCATTTGAAGAGAACGGCCCTATCTTTGGCGATATTAACGACCTAGACAAAACCGACGCTGAACTCTTCCCTGATGAGTTAGAAGAGTACACACCCGAAGAGCGCCGCGCCCAATTTGCGCTGCATAAAAATTCTAATGATAAGGGCGATAAGTAATTTTTACCGCCCATTCTCCAGTGTCACACCCCTACCCCACCACCAATTCAAGCACTTGGCCATAACGTTGATTAACATTGTGTGTCACTGTTTTTGCTACCCACGTTAGTGCGTTTATTTCGTCTTTAAACCCCGCCACGGTTATGTTTGATTCTGCGATGATGTCGGCTTGGGGTTCTGATAAATGAATACTGAGTGTGACGCCTTCGTGTTGTATTTGTTGCCATGCGGCAAGGGCTGCGTCGTTGGCTTCTTGTTGTGTGGGTAATATATCGGGGAGTATTTTTAGTTTTTTAACGTCGCCAATGGTGACAAATTCACGTTTGCCGGTGCCAGGGTTATGGTGGTATGTGCGCACGCCTGTGTAATCACTGCGTTGTGTGCTGCGGTATTCATGTGATGCGCATTGTTGGCGCGTAATGGTAAAGCTGGGTAAATCGTTGTTATTGGTTGTTTTTTGATTGCGTGCAATTTTAAACACTAATCGATTGTCTTTTACGGCGGCAATGGCGCCATAGCGTTTAGCCAAGCGCGTTAAAAAGTGACCATCACTTTCGTTAGTTTGGTCTATGTGGGCAATGTTTTTTTGTGCTAATGCGTCGCTGATAAACCCTTCTAAATTATGCCGTGCCGCAATGGTTTTTATGATGCTATCCAGTGTTATGTCGTGCCATGACTGGGTACGTTTTTCTAAGAATGTTGCGGTAAAATCCACACTGCGCGCCACAATGGTTATTTTGTCAGGTGGGCCGTAGTGGCTAATTTCATCCACGGCAAACTCGCCTTTGTTTATCATGTTTTGTGCATCGGTACCTAGCGCCAAACTTACGCGCGCACCGTTGTTAGGTAGTGCCAGTAAGCCGTCGTGATCATCAAATGTTAATGTCAGTTGATCGGCTTCTAATGCCGCATTATCTATGAGTTCTAGCTCGGATAAACGTGCATTAATCGTGTCGGATATTGGCTCATTATTAATGCGTATTTGATGATAAAAACGTGTCGCTTTTGTCTGTGTCATGCTGTTGCTCTGTTGTTTTGTACGTTGATATCACCCATCACCTGGTTATCTAATTGCTTTGAGTCTGCGCGTAGTAAACCAAGTTCAAATTCAATTTTGCGTGCTTCACCGGTCGGTAACGGTTTGGTGTAGGTTTCGCGCGCTTGCTCGATAAAAAACTGGCCCCACACTTTGCCTGTGGCATCAATCAGCGTCCATGCTTTGGCCTCGTCGGCCATGTTGTGAAGCTCGTCTATATTATGTGCGCCGCCTGTTACCTCGGGCACCAGTATGCCTTTAAGCTTTACCGATTGTTTGCCAGGGCCTACGTATTGCTGTGCATCACGCAAGCCGATTCTGGCGCTAGATTCATAACGCCATTTGGTTTCTCTCTCGAGTGAGAGCAAGGGTGCGGTGTTTGTTTCAAAAACGAATAAACCTAAAGTACATAACATGTTAAATAACCTTATTTAATCCTTATCGTACATAGCGCCACGCGTGCGTATTGCTCGCTGTCGCTCATGGGCTTCTATCTGTACACGTACTTGTTCGGCAATATCGGTACTATTACTTTGGCTGCCATCTATTGTAATTTGGTACTGGTTAGACTCGTGCACGGTGGTTGCTGCGTGTGGCGATATAGTTGGTATGGCTTGCGCGGCCAATGGTACGGCGGCGGCAACGGCTAAGGCTTGCTGGCGTGTTTGTTTTGCCCGGCTGGCTCGCCCTACTTTTGCGGGTGATTTTTCGCGTGTAAAAAAATCGCCAATAAACTTACCCGCCTTACCCACTAAACCACTGCCAACTACACCGCCAATAACCGATCCAATCACACCGCCCACGGCGGCACCCACTGGGCCAACAATGGCACCGGCTAATGCGCCCACTTTACCGCCGGCATAACCACCGGCTAAACCACCCGCTAACATGCCTACATTTTCACCCACCGCTTTGCCTTTTTCGTTGCCAGTCATGGTGGTATTGGTTGCGGCGTTGGCTGTCATCACGCCCCCCACAATTAAGGCACCAGCAATGCCAGCACGGCCTACGTACTTTGCAAATTTGCCTTTACCGCCTGCGCCTGCACCTGCACCCATACCTGATGTCGCGGCACTTACCTGTGCCTTTCTTGCTTGTAACCCCATAAAGGCAATGGCTGCACCTAACGCTGTAATAGCCGTAATCACGGGGGCAACGGTTAGGGCTAAAACGCCCATCACACCGGTACCAATTACTAAGGCTTTAGTCAGGCGTGGATTTTCATCAATAAATTTACCTATGCCGTCAATCACAGGGCCAAGCGTGTCGGTTGCACGCTCTAAAACGGGTAAGAGTTTATCGCCTAGTTTAATCAGCAAAGCGCCCCATCGTGCGCGCATAACTTGCAATCTGTGGGCATTCGTTTGGGCTGTGCGGTTGTATTCATCTTGCGCAGACCCCGCCATTTGCGCGGTATTGGCGGTAATTTTCATTACGCGGTCGTACTCTTGCATGTTGCCGGCTAAGTTGGCCACGGCGGCCATCGATTCACGGCCAAAGAGCGTTTCTATACGGCTACCCCGTACGGCGGCATCTTCGTTACCCAATGCTGTTAACACGGTTGCTATGGTATCGGCGGCGTTGGCTTGCATATCTTGTGCAAGCATCATGGGGTCAAACCCCATCGCGCCTAGCACATCCACTTGCGCTGTGGTCATGCGCTCACCGGCCGTTAGTGCGCTTAACATGTTTTTCATACTGGTGGCGGCCATTTCACTGTTGGCGGCACCACCATCAATTAAGCCGGCTAAACCTGCTGTTTGCTCTTTTGATAAACCTGCATTTAAGCCCAATGAGCCGGCACGGGTTAAGATATTGGTAATATTGGCGGCATTCGATGCAGAGTTATCGCCCAAAAAGTTAATGGCATCGCCCAAGCTCGCAATTTCATTAATGGATAAATTCATACCTGTGCGCAAGGTGGTAATGCTATCGGCGGTCATATCCACGCCCATACCAAACGCCACACTTAACCGCTCACTGACCTTGGCAAACGCCAGTGCATCATCGGCATTTAAATTAATTTTGCCGCCTGCGGCCACTAATTGCGCTATGCCTGCGGCCCCCAATGGGCTGGCTTTGCCTAAATCAATAATGTCTTTTTTTAAGGTTTTAATATTTGCATTTTTAACAAATTTATCCACATCGGCAATGGCGCTTTCAAACGCTATGGCTTGCTGTAAAGGGTTCGTTAATACACGTTTTAAACTGTGCCCTATTTGGCTTACGCCACCGGCAATTAAACTGGCGTTGGCACCACGTTGTAATGCGTTATCAAAGTTGGCTTTGGCCGCGCTGCGTCGTTTTTGCAGTGTTTGAAAATCACGTAATTTTTTACTGTTATTGGCGTAAGCTTGGCCTAGTCGGTCTTGCTCTTGTGTCAGTTTGCGCGTGTCGATACCCGCTTGTTTGGCGGTACGTGAATAACGCGTGTATTGCTGCACTTGGCGCTGGTATTTTTTTTCTAATGTGTCGAGTTTTTTGGCCGACTGTGTAAATTCTGCGCGTTGCTTTTGGGTAACTTTACCGCCTTGGTTAATCGCTTTATGCAAGGCCAGTTGCTTGGCGCGCATATCGGATAACTTAGTTTTGGTGTTTTTTAGCGCGGGTTTTAATTTATTGAGGCTAGCAATGGTGCTACGTTGATTGGCGACCTTAGATAAAGCGTCGTTGCTTTTGGATAACGCATGGGCAAGTTTATCACTCGATTTCGTCGCGCTTTTTGCCGACGTACTGAGGTTATCTTTACCGTTAAACGCAACATTAAGTTTTAAATCTGACATCGTATACCTGCTAAAGCACTTAGACGTTTAGAGGTGTGCGCATAAGTGCCTGGTCGTGAAATTGAATAAAGTCGACTAGCTCTAGCGCGGCCATTTCACTGGGTTGCCAATGAAATAGCGCGGCTAAATTGGCCTGCATGGTGATTAACTGTTCGTGGTTGTGGGCGGCTCTAAAAAACCCATAATCACATCGCTTAACGCGCTCCAATCTGCGGCGTCTAGCTCGTCCACCTCTTCGGGCGCAAGGCTCGCTAAACGGGTTAACAATACATGCGTTTGCTCATACACCGTATCGTGCTTTTGCGCGGCGGCTAAATCACGTACTTTTGCGCGGCGTAAATTGAGCGTTGTAACCTGTGTACCATTTGGCTGCTCAATGGGCACAAGCAATGTGTATGGCAATTCTTTTTCGATAATGGGTGCGTCTGGCATAGTGTTTACCTAATAAATATTATGTACATGTAAATAGAGTGAGTAATTAAAGTGGGTACCGTTAAATACCCAATGCTTCACGTTGTGCGGCGTAACGGTCTTGTCCATCCACCACTAAAATCATATTGATCGGGTCGGCTTCAATAATGTCTTCATCATTTACGCGTAATTTAAAATACGTTAATGCACACGGTAGTTTAAAGCTGTTGTTTTCACCGCGCTTCCAGGTACCTAAATCGAGTTCTTTTGCGCGGCCCCGTAAAATCACCTCTACGGTATCCACTTTTAATGTCTCATCGTTTTCAACCGCGCCACGCAAACGTAATGGCGTATCGCTAATGCCACGGGCAAACAGCTTGGCAATCTCGGGTAAAAAATGGGTGAAGGTTAACGTGGTCTCAAGTTTTTCTAAGCCCATTTCTACTTCAACGGTGCCCGACATACCGCCTGCGCTAAAGTCTTCGGTGGCCATGGTGATTTTTGGCATTTCGATTTCTTCAATTTTGCCTTGGTAGCCAATACCATCTACAAACGCATTCATGTTTTTTAATTTTGTCATTGTCATGGTGATGTCTCACTAATAAAAAAAGGGTATTCGCCAGGCGTACCTAGCGAATCAAAAAACAACCACTTAACCTGTGAAGTTAAGTAAATGGCGGTCTGTAATGCGCTGTCTAAAGCTCAAGTCTTCAAGCGGTGGCACGGGCGTGTAATCGTAATCAACATACAACTTACCCGCTTTAAGCGATTCTTTTGTATTGAGTTTGTCATCCACCCATGCACTGCCGCCTATTAAGTAACCCTGTGCGGTCATTTGTCTTAATTTAGCGTTAATGCCTTCGGCAATGTCGGTAGCCAGCGTGGCATGTAAGGGTTTATCTATGGCCCACATGTGCGCTTCGGCAATGGTGTCGGCAATCACTTGCGCGGTGCGGGTGTAGTTTTCAAATGCAAATAATGGGTCGCCTGAACACGTGCGGCTACCCCAAAAACGAAAACCATCTTGGCGTATTAGCGTGGTCACTTCGTTTGCATTTAAATAGCCGGCATCGGTGGCGGGGTCTTGTAAATCCCATGTCACATCATGCGATAAACCCGTTACACCGTTTACAGGCACATTCGATAAGGTTTTGTGCCAGCCAATATCGTTATCGAGCTTGGCGCGTAAGCCCAACGCGCGCGCTGTGGCGTACGTAGATGCAGCCTGATTACTTACGGTATCAAACGCCATAAACTCAGGCCAAATAAGCATTAGCTCACGCGCACCAAAAATATCGCGGTACGCCACGGCTTCTTCTTTGGTTTGCACGCCCCACGGGGTGGCATATACAAACGCGCGCAGCTTTTGCGCAATGCTCACAAACTCGGCGGTCACACTCTGGTTATCTAAGCCCGGTGCGCCCAAAATACGGGGTTTAACACCTAGTTCTGTTTGCGCAGACAACAAGGCTTTTACGCCGGTGTATTTGCCATTTGCGCTACCGCCAATGACGTTGCTGGTGGTTTCGGCTTCGTCTGCACCTTCTTCAACACGCACCACCACCAACAATGCGTTGGCCTGGTCGGCAATGGCATCCAATGATTTAAGTAGCGTGCCCGTTGTGCCGGCTTTTTCTTGTGCGGCTAAAATATCGGTTACCAAAACAGCTTGGTTTAATGTAAAAAAATCGGCATCGGCATCATCGGCTGTTGCCACTAAGCCAATTACGCTGGTGTTAACGGTACGGATAGGACGCGTACCGTTGTTAATTTCTGTGACGCGAACGCCATGGTGGTAACTTGTCATAATGATTCCTACTTTTTATGAATATGGCTAAGGCTAAAGGCTTTCAATAATTTTTGAGGTTTCCGTACAGCGATGTTCAGCCTCGGGTAATACAACATCAAACCCCTTTGCTGTATGCGTCAACATGACCTCGCCTGCATCAACCTTATTTACAAAACCGCTTAAATTCTGATTAAGTTTTGCAACACTTTCTTTTACATCATCAAGGCTATTTGCTTCTGCTATTTTCATCGACATTGAACCAATCTCATAAAGTAGAAACTGAACCAGATCGGATGTGGTTCCTAAAATAGATTTATCGTCGCCCACCTTTTTAGCAATACGGATGCGCATACGATCTTTTTTCTTTTTATTTTTTTTCCACTTTTTGTAATCGGATTTTAGATCTTGTGATTGCTTATCACTAAATCCCATAGACTCCAGATCATTCATATTTGTGCCAAAGGGTAACCCTTTTTTTTCTGTAAATTCGTAATCCATATAAACCTCTACAAGTTAAACATTGATCTCATCATGTCTGACGAGCCCGACTGATCAGCAAAAGAATACGCGTCATTAACGGGGTCATATAAAACAATAGAGCCCATATTTTCATGTCTTAAGGTAGGGGAACCGTTATCTCTATATGCTCCGCCCCCATTTTGAAACGAACCATCAAACATAAAGTGTCCACCACCTGACATCTGCGTTTTGATAATTCTGGTTTGCTTACCATCTATAAGAACATCATCAAAGCTTATGCCGTAACCCGCTTCTTCAAGGGGGCTTGAGTTATCTTGTCTCATACCCAATATTTCTTGATCAAATATGGCTCTGCAAAAAATATTAAAAGCTGAATAATTATTAAGTCCACTTCTAAAAACTTGAGCGCTACCGATAAAACCAATATTGTCGTATCTGTGCCCAGCGTTATAGTCAGGCGTCAGCCATAAGGCATAACCTACCGCACGTATAGCATCTGGATTATTTTGCTGATAAAAAAAATCAGACTGAAACATTGTAAATAATTGCCCGTGCCCTGATCTATGCGTTAAAACATATTTACCGTTTAAAATTCTATTGTTATCTGAAATCAAATCATCAACATCGTTTTCTTTTTGGGCCATTCGTGAATCAATCTCACCCATTTTCTCGTTAACAACATCAATCACATCGTTTGCACGCTGTGTCACTTCATCATTACTTTGCACTAACTGTGCAATATCATTTTCTAAGCTCATAGCGGCTCCTCGTTGCTTAATACAAAATCGGTTTTGATTTTGAGTTGTAAAAATCGGTGGTTACTTTTTATTTGCGCGCTAGCCATTTTGGCAAGCTCTGGCGCAATCAATATGTTGATATCTAGCCCTTGATCAATCACGGTGATGCTGTTGGCGGGTACCGCACTTAAGGCAAGATCAAAGCTTAATAACAGTGGTACATCGGGGCTTTTGTAGGCCAGTGTTTTGCCGTTTTCTGCGTACACGGCAAACAAGGTGCCGTCTTCTAAAAAAAAGCCTAATTCGCGCACCCAAAAGGTTTTGTCGCTATCGTCCATCACGTTAACGTGTATTTGTGTGGGCGTGATGCGTTTACCGCTTGCCACGCTTAACCGGTGTTTTTCATTGCGTAACGCGGTTTGGTTTTGGGTGGGGGTATAGGCGCTGTCCCCCAATGCAATATATTTAATGCGGGCTTGCACACCGTTATTACTGGCATTAAATAGCGCTTGCAGGCCGCCTTCGGTTATTTGCGGTTTTAATATTGTGCTCATAACAACTCGCTTAATCGGTTAAATAAAAACGGCCAATGCTCATGGCGCGGGTAAAAAACCCGACGTTAAGCGTGTGTTGGCTTGCCGGTGTTTGTACTGCTGTGGCGTCATGTGTGGTGCGTATTACTTGTGCGCCTTGGCTAAGCGCCGCGTGAGACAAAATACTATTTGTGCGTGCGCCCACCACAAACCGGTAATGCGCGCTAGCGGGTTTGGTGCGGTTAACCACGTTTTTAATACTGTTAAATAATGGCTCGCTTAAAAATACCGCGTTGCTCACATACGGGTTTTGGTTGGCCCAGGCAATAAAAACAAACGTGCCCGGTGTGGTGTCATGTATGGGTACCAGTGCCACATCGGTTGGTTGGTTAAACCACTCTAAAAATTGCACGGTTACGCCTAGGCTTTTTAGCGCTTGTTTTACCGCGTACACGGTGCCTTTGTGCTTGTGTACACGTGCGGCACGGCGTATTACTTCGCGCTTCACGTCTTCGCTCCAATCGCTGTCCCAGTTGTCTACGCTTAATGACCATGCCAGCCATGGAAGCAACTCAAGTGGGCAATCGTTGTAACGCCAAACACGCCCAATATCACTGGGGATGGCTTCTAAGCGCTTACCTACCGCGTGCTCTATGTTTTTTTCGTAGCTTGTGCTGTTAGGGGGAAGCAGTGTTTTTATCATGACGTTAACACCTGCCCCACCACATCAATTTGGGTACAAAAAGGTGCGTGTGTATCGCTGCCTTCAATGGGCGCACTGGGCGTCTCTAATAAAACATCACTGACACCGCTCACATGCAATGCGGCATAAATGCCCGATAACGATACCGTGGCACCCAATGCGTGGCGTTCGTTCACGTAATCGGTCAGTTGTGTGGTGGCTTGCTCAAGCACCACGTTTTTATCTGGCCCAGGTAACAACACTAAAGTCGCTTTAATCCTGTACGTTACTATCTGTGCGCTCTGTACGGTCACGTAATCGGTTAGAGGGCGTATTTTGTCATCGTTTAGCGCCGCATCGACAGCCTGTATGACGTCGCTATTGGCTTCACCCTGCCCTGTATTAGTTAGCACGGTAACGCGTACATGCTTAGGCGTTGGGCTGCTTACCTGTACATCTTTCACGCTAGGGTGCGCGCTGCGTGCATGAAACACATAAGCCCCCACTGGGCCTGCGGTACTAAACCCTTCTGGGCTAAGCTGTACGCGTGCGATAAGGTCGGCATCGCTTTCGTATATTGCCGGCGTAGGTGGTGTGACATCGTTATTTGCCGGTGTAATTAACAAGCGCTCAACGTTGTGGTTTTCACGGGCAAACGCTGTAAGCAATTCGCCACGCATATTGGTTAATATAATTTGCTGTACCTGGTCGTTAATATCCTGGCGTATTTGCAGTTCTCGGTAGGCCGCTACCTGCAATATTTTATAGGCGGGGTCTGATTCCACTAATGCATCAAATACCGGGTCTAAACGCTGTAAATCGCCCAGTAGTGCATTAAAAATAACCTCAAAGTCAGGTACATCAATGTAGGCGGGTATGTCGTATTGGCTTAAATCAACCGCTGAAAAGCTCATGGTGCCTCCCTTTTTAATGCAATACCGTTAAGGGCCACGCCTGCGCCTGTTTCGGTGTTAACACCCGATATATAAACAAACGATTGGCCTTGGCTGTTAACGTTAACAACTAGCCTGCTAATAATCACGCGGGGTTCAAAGCGCAATAAGGCATCCACAATGGCCGCCTTTAAGCGCATGCGGTTAAATAGGTTGGCGGGTTGATCAATAAACTTAAACACCAGTGCGCCGTAGTCGCGGCGCATAACACGCGAACCTAACGGCGTGGTGAGAATATCCTCAATGCTTTGTGCTAAGTGCTCGTTACCGGCTAAGGGTTGGCCCGTGCGTCTATTCATGCCCATCATAGTGCTGGCCCTGTTGGTTTGCCGTCGCCCTGCTCCATGTGTTTATGGCCAACTTGGCTGATACCGGCGGCAACCTGATCACCCGTGCTTGTGTGCGTGCCATCTTGGGTCAGGTCGCCGTTTAATGTGTAGTTGCCCGTGTGGGTAATGTTGCCGGTTAATTCGATATCGGCTTGAATCACAAACTTACCCAAGTTAATGGTAAAAACATGGCTTTGCTTGTTGTACTCAAAATAAGCGCCGTCACGTAACGCATAAGCAATGGCATTAGGGTCATTGGATGGCGGCGCGCTAAGGTCGCTGTATAAAGAACGAATCACTAAGCCCTGGGCGGTATCACCATTGGGTGAAAGTACAATCACTTGCTCGCCTACGCTTAATGGCCGCCAACTCACATCGTCGCCGGCACGGTCGGTACCGCACTGCAACCAGCCGCTTGTCCATTCGCCATCGGTGACACGCACACGCGCGCGTTGGGTGTCCACGGCGTAAACCGTGCCACTGCGCACTATGTTATTGATTAAGCGGGTAAATTCGGCGTTCATGGTGTGTCTGTGCTCGCTGTTAATGTATCGCTGATAACCGCCTCAATGGCGATTAAGTCGTCGGTGTTTAACCCCAGTAACTCACGCTTAGGGAAGCGTATATTGACCCCACGGATCGTCTCGGCTAAGCCGTAATGATGCACGCGTGCAATGCGCCCCGATTTACCCGAAAAACCCACCGTGGTGCCCTTTTGGGTATGACGTAGTTTTAAGTGTTTGCGAGTGCGTAATTTTAAAAACAACGGCTTATTGCGCAGTAGTGCACTGTTTGTTTTGCGTGGCTCAAAGGGGCTACCGTCAGTATTTTTTTGATCAATAATACGCGCTTGGTTGCGTACCAAAACAAGCTTGGCCACATCGCGCTGTAATTGTGTGAGCCGCTCGGGCGCTAACCCTGCAAGCACACGTTGAGACCATTCGTTAAGCATCACGCTGTTGTTCATGGTGCAATACCTTGGTTGTGCTCATCGGGTAAGGCGTGTTGCGTGTTCAGGTTTTGAGAGTCCACACTGGGTGCGTCTGTTTGCCACTCGCCTATTTTTAGCTCTTTGATATACAGCTCTACCGTGCCGCTGTATATGCATGCATCAACGGGTTCGTCTTGGTAATGCAACTGTATGCCGCCGTTGGTATTGGCGGGCAATAACGATTGTGTCAGTGGCAGCGTTAATTCAATGTCACAGGTGTCTGCATTTAATATGTCGAGCTTGTAAGTCACGTTAGTGGTGTTATCTGGCTCAAAGCGTTTCATCCAGCGCACAATAAAATACACCAGCACTTCTACATCACCGCTAAAGTCGGTAATGAGCACTTTTGTGGGCATATCCATACCAATGCGGTAATTACCCGGGCTAAACTCGATATGCCCTGTGTGTGAATACACGTGTAGCTGTTTTTCGGCTAACGTAAGCGCGGGCGTATGCATAAGGTAATGGCGTAATAACGTGAGCTTTTTCATAGCGGCTTTGCCTTAATCGCGTTGTGGACGTGAGCCAAACCACCACGTCACCGCTGTTGCCGATAAAAACACCAATGAGTGAACAATCAACACTAACAGGTTAATTAATTGGGCCTCATGGCTGTGCGTAAGTGCGTGTTTTACAAGCTGCAAAAGTTGGTAAGCCAATATCGACTCCACCACAATTAAGTAGGTGGTTAAGCCTGGGCGCATTAAGCCGCGCAACACATCAATACAGGCCAACATAAAACCAATAATGGCAGCGGGAAAACCCGTTAGCGTATCTAATACACGGGTCGAGTAGGTCGCTTGGTCGTGGCTATAGCTGTCGCTTTGCGTTTTGCTTTGCGCTATATCGCGGGCGGTTTCGGCTTCTAAATTCGCCAGCATTTCGCTGTGGGCGTGCTGGTTGTTTTGGGTTCTTACATCGTGGCTATGCTGCAAACGTAGCTCATCAATATCCGACTTTCGCATGTCGCGCTCGTGGTCAAACGCCATTTTTTGCATACGTGTTTTAAAAAAGCTTTTAATGCCTACGCCTAAAAACCCCAGTAAACCACCCGACGCCGCCGTACCCACAAAGCCAGTTATATCGTTTAATGCATCAATCACGGTGAATCTCCAAAGTAAAATCTTTGCGTTGGGTAACACGGTGTATGGACTGTAATGCGTGGCGCGAAAACAGCACCGCACGTTGGCCATACAGCCGCCCTAGTTTTAATCCTGGCAAAGGGCAACCGTGCGAATGCGTGCGCAGGTTTTTGCGCCTATCGCCCGATACATTGCCGGCATGAATCAAAATACCTGTTCGGTTTGGCACGTTAATAATGTGGTAGCAATCGCGGTATTTACCGGATGCGCTCCTGGCAAAATACTTCACTGGGTAAATACCCGCTGGAATACAACTGATATTGCGGCGGTTGCCCACCCAAGGTAATTCACCCATAAGGCATATTTTTTGATTGCCGTGTAGCAATACCGAATGCGTGCCGTGAGAGTCGGATTGAAACGGGATTAAATCAAGCTTCATGCTTGCCACCGTTACGGGCTTTGCATGCCGCTATAAACTCGTGTTCTTCTTGGCAATCAATGCAGTAAACCGCCCCGCCCATTTTTATGCGCTCATGGGGCATGGCAATACCGCACTCTTGGCATTGCGTTAACGATGCCTTTGGTGTCTTTGGTTGTGCGTTAATTTTTTCAGCGCGTTCAAGCTCTAATGCCTGTGCTCTATCAAATAAATCAGGCATCGGGTTTGGCCCCAATCACTTTGTACATGACCGCCTCTAAAGCACTGGTACCCAAACTGGCAAAAACAGCCGACACACCAATTAAGGCAATGGTCGGGATATTAGGAAACCACAATAAAACCGCGCAGGCGCTCATGGCTAAAATTCCCGTGGTAATACTTCTACCAATGGCCGCACGCCATGTTATTTTTTCGTCACTGGATAACAACTTACCAATGGCAGTTAACGCGCCCACCATGGCCATAATCAATAGCGTTTGCGTTTCTTTGCTTAAGTTATCTAACACGTTAACTCCAAAGTGAAACAGTTTGAGGCTTTATGCGCGCGGGCGCTTTGGGTAAATTCACTATTGTGTTTTCAGGTAATACCGCACCTAACGATGCAATATTGGGGTTAATTGCCAGGGTAAGTTCGGTGACTTTTTGAGTGGTACCAAACACGCGATAACAAATTGCATCTACGGTATCGCCTTGCTGTGATCGCACTTGGTAAGCCATGGCCGCCTCGCCCTTACTGCATCAATAAACAAACGTTTGGGTGTAAAAACATAAGCCTGGTAAACAAGCTAAAGCAGTGCCACGCCCACCCGCGCCTCGCCGGTTAAATCGGCAACGGCGCGGCGGCTCAGTACTAAATCGTTTTCAATATTGGCTTGCAGTTCATCGGCACGGTCGTGGCCACTTTGGGTGGTGTCGTAACTGCGTAGGCGTGCGGTTAAAAAATGCCGTGCGCGATAAAAAACAGCTTGTTTGTAATACAACAGCGTTTGCTTGTGCTCGCCGTACGCTGGGCTGGGTACCTCGCTTAATGCCATGTGGCCATGTGCTGTCATATTTTGTCTATAGCCGGCCAGCTCTTTGTTGCAATCAATCATCGCGTTAAGCACCGACATATGCAGGTCACGTTCATTGGCGGGGTGCGCAATGCCGTAATCGCGCTTAAATTCACTCACGCTTAAATCAGGAAAAAACGCATAATTAAACACGGTATCTGTTGTGGGGGTTGTATCTGAACTGGTCGCAATAAATGTCATGGGTTTAACCTCGGCTTGGCATGCACCGCTAAACGCAACCGTAAACGCCAGTAACGCTATAGTGGTAGAAACAATATAAAGCAGTCTGTTTTTCATCGTTTTTTCTCTATTTTTTAGTGAGTGATAAAACTTTCTATTCATTAAACTTTCTATTCATTAAACATAGGTCTAACGCGCGATAGCTTCGGCACCTTTGCCGCTATGTTGCGCTAGGCCTATGCCCTCGGGGGAGACTTAACGTTTTTCTAATGCTGCAACCACTTTGGCATGGGCTGTTTTTACACCGTGCTTTTCTGGGTTGCTTTGCATACATAACGTGTAATAGTGCAGCGCTTTTTCAAGGTTGTTTTCTTGCTCTTGTAGCTGCGCGGCTAACTTAAATATTTGGGCGGCATTAATAGGGTGAATACCCCACTTACCCGATTCAACGTGTGCCAATAAAGTGTCAAAATAAGGGTGGGCACTCTCGCCACGCTTGTAGCAATCTTGGCACCACGCCCATACGGCATCACATAAAATGCTTAGGCCTTCGCGTTTAAAGCGCTCGGGTGTGGGCTGATTTTGGTTAACAAATAGATCAATTAGCGCAAGGCCTTCTTCTATTTTTTCGCAGTCAATCAGCCACAGCGCATAGTAAAAAAACAACTCACTTTGTGTGTTCGCGCCGCTGGCAATATAACTGTCGATCACGTTTTTATATTTGCCAATGAGCACCGTTTTTTTGTACTCGATCTTTTTGGTAATATCGGTTAAACCGCTGAGATGCTCTAAATCAATATGCAATGCTGTTGTCGATACATCCACAATATGCTGAATGTCATCAGCCGATTGGTTAATCACGGGGTTTTGCATATCTTGATCAACAATGGAGTTAAGCGCGTTTTTTTGCTTAGTCGCTTGTTGGCATTTTTGCTTATGTCTTAGGGCTATCAGCATGGTTTAACCTGCTTAAATGTAAAAAATAAAAAGTGTTAAAGGTTTTGCAATCTAACGCTAAAGCGGGCTAAGCCCACAACGCGTCGCCATCGGCATTATCGCCGGCATAAAACTCGATTTTTTCAAAATCAATGGCCGCTGCTGCGCTTTCGTCTTCAACCACGTAATCAATGTTCATGGAGTTGAAATGTTCGATGCGGTCACGCTTACTGTTGTCTTCTACTTTTTGACGAACAGAACCCGACTGAATATAAATGCTCAGATTTTTAAGGCTGGTAATTAAAATGCCGCGCGGTGGGAACTTCGCAAACGTGTAAGCCGGCAAGCCGCCATACGTGCGCGTAACGGCATTGTTTTCGATGCGCTCTTTTTCTGTAGGCTTGTCGCCTTGGGCTTTATACAATTGGCTTTTATCAACAGCGATCATTTCGCGGCCTAAAATCACCACTAAATCACCGTCTGATTGGTGCGGCTCGTCAATCAGTTGCAGCAACTCATGTACGGCATCGTCTAGGTTTTTAAAATCGGCACGCTCATGATTACCCAATCTGTATGTTGCATCATTGGTCATGAGCAACCCTTCACTGCCTGGCGATAAAAACTGTGAGCCACTTTCATAGTCGCGTAGCTTTTGAAGCCAGCCGGCATTCACATCTTCACCCATTGGGTTGGCTTGTGCATCGGTCACATCGGCGGCGGTTTTACCGTAAAAACCCACTTGCACTTTCGATAAGGCAATGGCTTTTCTGACGTAACTCATAAAGCGTTCGTTAAAATCGTCAAACTTTGCCCATGCATCTAATGTTGAATATTTAATATGCACATCAAATTCAGTTTTACGGCAATGGTAATTTTGACCCGACAAATTAAGTGGGTCTTGTGTTTCGCGGTCGTTCTCATCTGTGTTAGTACGCTTACCTAAAATACCCGACACAGAACCAATCACTTTTTGGCCTTGCTGATCATCAACAAATACCATGTTAACTTGGCTAAGCAAGTCGGCATTTTCGGCCACCTTATCCACTAGCTTTTGTTCAATAGTGGGTGTGGCTGTAAACGTCTCACGCGTATTATCAACGGCGTATGTTTTTGCCATGCTTGTTTGCATGGTATTAAATTTTTTACGGGTACTGTTTTTCATAATATGGGCTCTTGCGTAGTAATGAATAAAATTTAAAACAATTTAAATCAACCTAAATATATTTAAATCACATTAATTAGATAACTTCGGGGTTCTCGTTATCGCCTGCATCATCACCTGTTTTCGTATTGTTGCTGGTATCGGCTAACGCATCGTTCACGGTTTTGGTTAACGCCGTTACGCTCTCTTGCATTGTTTCAATATCGGTTTTCAAACCGTTAAAGGCGTCAACCGAAATCGCACCGCTGGGTTCATCCGTAGGCGTATTCGTGTTATCGCCGTCACTTTCCACATTGGGTAAACGTTGGCTAACCAATAACGTTAACTTTTCAAAATTACCATTAAGCTGTTCAAATTGTTTTTTATCCATGCTGTTACTCTCGCTTGAATCATGTTGAGGTGGGGTGGTGCTATGTAAAACAGGCTCTGTTTTTGGCAGCGGTTTAGGCGATGGGGTTTTGCTTTTAAAAAAAGTATAAAAACGGCTGCGCTCTTCTTGAATATCCAGCGTGCCAATTTCGCAAGCTTCTAACAGCATGGTGTTATCTGTTTTGGTGTTAAATTGAAGGAGGTCTGTGCCTAAACTTGCGGGGGTATCGGTCACGGCTAAGCCAGCTAAATACGCTTTACCTGTTTGTGCAAAATTGGGTTGTATTTCAATAGAGGAAAAAAGCTTTTGACCTTGGCGATTTAAATACAGTAAATCATCACCGGGGATCAACTTGGCAAACAGGCATAACCTGTCTTTGCTATCGCGTTCGGTTTTCACTTCGGCCACGGTGCCAAAATTACCAAAATACCGTAGGTGTTCATAATTAATAACGGCCGTGTATTCTTTGGGGTCGTAATTGTCGGCCATATCTTGAATGTCAGATTCTGGAATTTCACGACCATCAATAGTATGCCCACTGGTTGCAACTTTAATAAATTCAGTTTTTAAAAACTTTGCCATGGCGATACCTAATAAAAATTAAAAAATAAAATAATTAAATGCGTCGTTTCATCTAAGAGAACACCCACATTAATCATATTTTTTTAGGCAAACAATCGGTTTTGGTTTTGTTGTGTCCAATCAAAAAAAAATCGAAAGATAACAAACACTTAAAGCTAAATTTATTAAAAATTAGTCGTACTATTACACATATGACACAAGCATACTCAGACGAAATTCGCACCGCTGCAAAACTTATGTACTTACGCCGTTGTCCCGTAAGGCAAATAGCAGACGACCTCAAACTCAATAATGTAAGGGTGGTTTATCAGTGGGTAAAATCGGGTAACTGGGATAGCCTCCTGCAACATGAAACCGTAGAACAAGCCGCATCACGTAAACTGATTGCCCTAATAGAAAAAAACACAAAAGATGATGCCGATTACAAAGAGATTAATCAGCTAAGTAACTTGCTCGATAAACTAGCAGGGGTTGAACTTAAAAAAGCAAAAATAATAAACGAGAAAAAACATCATCACCAAGCCGATGCCACACCGTCAAAAAGTAAAAAGAAATCGTCAATAAAAAACGACATAAGCGAAATATCGCACGAAGCACTAAAAAAAATACGCGATGATTTATTTTTTGATTACCAAGCCAATTGGTACAACCATTTAAACGAACGCACACGCTTTATTTTAAAAAGCCGCCAAATAGGCGCAACGTACTACTTTGCTTATGAAGCGTTTGAGCAAGCGGTTATTACGGGTGAGAATCAAATATTCTTATCGGCCAGCCGTGCCCAAGCCGATATTTTTAAAGCGTACATTCTTAAATTTTGCCTAGAGCACTTTGACATCACGCTTAAAGGTAGCGATTGCATCACGTTAAGTAACGGTGCAGAGCTACGCTTTATTAGTACCAACGGCCGAACCGCACAGGGCTACCACGGCCACTTATACATTGATGAAGTTTTTTGGATCCCCGACTTTGAAAAATTAAACAAATTAGCCAGTGGCATGGCGTCACATAAAAAATGGCGTAAAACCTACTTTTCTACACCGTCGGTAAAAAGCCATGGCGCTTACCCGTTATGGTGCGGCGAAAAATACAACACCAACAGAAAGCGCAAAGCCGAATTTGACCTAACGCACGCGACATTAGTGAAAGGCGCTGTGGGGCCAGACAAAATATGGCGTAACAGCGTAACCGTTGAAGACGCCGCCGCACAAGGTTGTGATTTATTTGACATAGACCAACTACGCAATGAATACAGCGATAGCGAATTTAACAACCTCTTTATGTGTGCGTTTATGGAGGCGGGCGAAAGTGTCTTTAACCTTGACGACCTCCTCAGTTGCGCCGTAGATAGCGCACATAAATGGGTAGATTTTGACATAACCAAAGACCGCCCATTTTTAAATAACGTGGTATGGCTAGGGTATGACCCCGCACTCAAAGGCGATAAAAGCTGTGTGATTGTAGTGGCACCGCCTATGGTTAAAAACGGTAAATTTAGAGTACTTGAACGCATTTACCTAAAAGGCAGTTTTCAGCATCAGGCCAACCGCATTAAAGAGCTTACACAAAAATATAACGTGCAATTTATTGGCGTAGATTCAACCGGCATGGGCTTAGGTGTGCTTGAAAAAGTCAAAGAGTTTTACCCAAGCGTGACAGGCATTCATTACGGCATAGAAAGTAAAACCCGCTTAGTGCTTAAAACCATTGATGTAGTCGATAACCAACGCCTCGAATACGACGCGCAACTCACCGATTTACCCCAAGGCTTAATTCAGGTTAAGCAAACCACCACCCGTGGCGACAACGTGACGTACGAATCACCTCGCAACAACATGGGGCATGCTGATTCAGCATGGGCTTTGATGAACGCATTAAGTAACGAGCCACTCAACAACAACCGTCGCACCGCCACCGTCGCGATGGGTTAACATTCATTAACATGAGTAAAAGCATTATTATGACCGACAACGCAACCGATAAAAAAAGCTTTAGTATTAGTTTTGGCGAACCCGAAAGCGTTTTAAGCAGTAGTATTGCCGATTACCTGGGCGTTTTTTTAGACTCGCATAAACAATACTATGAACCGCCCGTATCGCAAAAAGGGCTGGTACAGTTAAGCCGCGCCAATGCACACCACGGCACCATACCGTATTTTAAGCGCAACCTATTACGCAAATTTTATATTGATAATAGCGTGCTAAGCGCAAACGATTTGGGTAACGCGGGGTACGATTACATGCTCTTTGGGCATTGTTATTTTCAGGCTATGACCAACCGCTTTGGCAATGTTGTACAACTTAAACATTTACCTGCCCTGCCCATGCGCCGCATGAAAGACCAAAATATGTTTTGCCAGTTACAAAAAAACAAAGACCCGATTATTTTTAAAGAAGGTGAAGTTATTCAGCTAAAAGAATACGACCCCAACCAAAACATTTATGGCAGCCCACAATACTTAGGCGGCGTGCAATCGGTTTTACTCAACGAGTCGGCCACGTTATTTAGGCGCCGTTACTACAACAACGGCGCACACATGGGATATATATTTTACACCGCCGACGCCAACCTCGATAAAGAAGACGAAAAAGCCCTAAAAGACACGGTTAAAAAAAGTAAGGGTGTGGGTAACTTTAGAAGTATGTTTTTAAACTTGCCAGGGGGGAAACCCGACAGCGTTAAAATTATTCCTGTTGGTGACATTGCCACCAAAGATGAATTTGAAAAAATAAAGAACATTTCACGTAACGACGTGCTTAGCATGTGGCGAATGCCCGCCGCATTAGCCGGCATCATGCCCGAAAACACCGGGGGCTATGGCGATATAGAAAAGATAAGCCGCGTGCATTATGAAAACGAAGTGGTACCCATGCACGATGTCTTTTTACAGCTAAATAACATGCTAATTAATAACAAAAAGATTGGTTTTAAAGACGTTGAATGACACATATTTATAGCAAAATAGCGTAAAATACAGCCTAAAATTAAGGACTATTTCAAGGGGTGAAATATGCGAGTATTGTGTAACGAATGCGGCAGTAAATCGGTGATTAGAGTGCGTAAAAATATCAGTGTCGATGTCACTGATTTATATTGCATATGTTCATCACCTGAGTGTGGGCACTCTTTTGTGATGTCGCTCTCGTTTAAACACACGCTATCGCCCTCTAAAAAAACCAATACCGATATCCTCAAACAATTTATACACACGTTATCAGATACCGATAAAAAAGAGCTCATTACCTCGTTAAGTAATTAGCGCTTTAACCCATAAATATGCCAGCGCAATGCTGGCATTATTTTTATTACAGCAACTCACCTTTAAGCCGAATTAATTGATCACGTATTTCGCTTAACTGGTCGCTCATTGCCTCGCGTGTTTCATCACAGATCAACTCGCCCTTATGCATCAGTAGCGTTAATAACAACGATGTTTTGTTCACCGAACGGTCAATATCACTTACGCTAATAGCGTGTACCTGCTCACTATTGCGCTCCCTACCCTGTATGTTGATAACAGCATTTACGCCACCACTTAATTCCATGCTTACTCCATTAAAAATATAATTACTGATACTTATGTCTCAAAGCGGGAATCATTTTATGCAGTACAGTTTATTTATCTAGGCATATGAGTAGGAGTTGTAGTGCAATATGCGATATGTGGCGCTTATTTACACTAATTGGCCATGGATGCCTTAGCGATATTAAGCGCGCGTATGGCATCCTGCCCTGGCATATCCGCCAAAATCAAATCGATCACCTCACGGCGGTGTGCATACACCTGATTAAGCGCTTTAAACGCGGTGTAGTTTTGCATGGCATCCAATAGAAAATCGCTGCTACACAGCTTAAATCCACGTTTTACCCTAAGCACCAAGGTGGCGGGTATAAACGTGTTAGGCGTTGGGTTTTCAAACGTTGAATATTTATGCTCACTAACCCCCAGTATTTCGCTCATTTTTTCACTGCTTAACCCAAGCTTATGGCGTAACTGTGCCAGGGCCTTGGCTATCGAATTGTAATACTCGGCTTTAAAACTCTCGATACACACCACATCAGGGATACACTGCGGCGCATGGTGACTTTGTAAGCGGTAAATATGCTGTTTAATATGCATAACCTTGCCATAACTTAAGTTAAGTAATGCACACAAAAATAAGGCGTAGCGCCTAAATTGATCGGGGTTATACACACTATACGACGCCACCAGTGAGGCCATCACCGCACTGTTATCCGCTTTATTAAAGCGATGGGGCGCATACAGGTAAAAGTTTTCAAGTGGGGTATTAGAGACAAACGCAATGGCGGCCAACACATGCAAACTGCGCTCACGGTGAAAGCTTTGCTGCGCGTAATTCCTAAAGGTACCCGCTGGCACGCCCTTAATCACACCCGCTAACTTCTTACCCGTCCAGTTTTGCGCACGGTACACACGCTTAATACTCGCCCCTAAATCAGCACGCACACTACGCTCACGCTCATTTAAGGCGTTAATATCAATAGAATTAGGTAAAGTGGGTATAAAAATAATCAGGCTCTGTTTAAAAATCACATGCAAAGTGCAAACCACCCCTAAGGGCGGTAAAACCTAGCTATATCAGGCAACACCGCTATACAGGCTTTGAATTTATGATGATTTTAGCGTCAAACAGTAAATATGCAAGGCACATTTTGACGCGTTATAAGGCCAAGTTAGATGATGTGGTTATATTGCAGAAGTGATTTTTAAAGCAAAAAAAAGAGGCTGGATAGCCTCTTTTGTGTGGTTGATAATACGCTGTAATTTATTGGTAAATACCGCCCCTAGGGCCAACATCGAGAATCCATACCAACAGTTTATCGTCTTCAATCTTTCTCCCCTGACCTGTGAAAGTCTTCAACGGTTTGAGCATCCAATCGGTCTTCTTCTTCCTCAACTTTTTGCAAGAAAAAGGCATAGGCCTGCGGCGTAATGACAACGCCTAATAGCTTGCCGTCATCACCAAGAATGCCAATATCTTCATCGATTGGGTGTGGATCAAGCAACAATTCGTTAAGGTTATCGCCCACACTGTTTGATTTTATTTCTCTCATAGGTTTACTCTTAATGTGGTAACTAGACTGGCTTTAAATAAAATGAGTCAGGAGCTCATAAAATACAAAAGAGACTAATTAGCCCCTTATGTGTTTTGTTGGTTTTGTTAAAAGCTTTTGATGTAACCCAGTGTTTTAAGCCGCATGCCCATAGCATCACGAGAGACACTAAACACGCTAGCAAGCTTATCAATGATTTCATGTTTGCCGATATTTCTATTCTCTTTTTTCAATAAACTAATCAGTTTTTGCAATTTAGATGAAACTAACTGAGCAGGCATTAGTAACTGTCCTGAAAAGCGATTTGCACGCATTTCGACAAAACCTTTTTGCTCATCACGATGGTAAGTATCAGTAATCTCGTCCTGCGCATTTGATTTATCAATGTTGGGTAAAATATCAAAAACAAGGTGACCTAACTCATGCCCAGCTGTAAAACGCTTGCGTGTGTCTGATTCAGCTGGATTACACCAAATTTTAATTTTTCTTGGGTCGCCATTTGGTGCACGTATAACTTTGATGTAACCAGACTTATCAAAATACTCAAATGAAGGCTCTTCAGAATATTCAATTAAATCTATTTTGTTTAGTAATGCGCTAATATTGATGGGTGTTTCTAGTCTTGTTAGGTCATTTGTACCGCTAAGTAATTTTAAGAAGTCAGCAGCATCTTTAACAGATTTTAACGTTTCAAACGTCACTTCATTTGCCATTATAACCTCCAGCTATACCATCTTCAAAATCATCTACGGTTGGGTCAAGCTGATCTAATTCATTAATCGCTGTATTGATA
>CAKZUG010000133.1 GCA_937920545.1 uncultured Saccharophagus sp. | reverse complement strand
GGCCTAGCCATTTCACACGTCAAAAGGATTCATCATGAGTAAACAACGCATTGTTGTCGTCGGAAACGGCATGGTCGGACACAAATTTATCGAAACACTGCTAGAGCACGAACAAGCCGAGCATTTCGAAATTATTGCTTTTTCTGAAGAGCCACGCTTAGCCTACGACCGCGTACAGCTAAGTAAATATTTTGACGGCTCTACCGCCGAAGATTTAATGCTCACGTCAGAAGATTTCTACAAAGAAAACGGCGTAAGCTACGCCCTCAATGAAAAAGTCACACAGGTTAACGATAAAGAAAACACCGTTAGCCTCGCCAGCGGTAACAAAATTGCTTACGACAAGCTCGTATTAGCCACAGGTTCATTCCCATTTGTGCCGCCCATTCCGGGTAAAGATCAGCCACATTGTTTGGTTTATCGCACAATAGAAGATCTTGAAGCCATGACAGCATCGGCCAAAGAAAGCAAAACCGGTGTGGTTGTTGGTGGTGGTTTGCTTGGTTTAGAAGCGGCAAATGCCCTTAAAAATTTAGGCTTAGATGTATCGGTGGTTGAGTTTGCCCCGCGCTTAATGGCCGTACAACTTGATGAAATTGGTGGCCAACAACTGCGCACTAAAATTGAAGCGCTTGGCGTAGGTGTACACACAGGTAAAAACACAAAAGAAATTGTCGCAGGCGAAAACAGCCGTTACCGCATGAACTTTGCCGACGATACACACCTAGAAACAGACATGATTTTGTTCTCGGCAGGTATTCGCCCACAAGACGAATTAGCCCGCAGTAACGAAACAATCGAACTTGGCCCACGCGGCGGTATTGTGATTGATAACAACTGCTTAACCACTGCGCCAAACGTATACGCCATTGGCGAATGTGCCCTTTGGAACAACCGTATTTTTGGTTTGGTTGCCCCCGGTTATCAAATGGCGAAAGTAGCGGTATCGCATATTACCCAAGGCGCAGAAGCGTTTACGGGTGCCGACATGAGTACCAAGCTTAAATTGCTAGGCGTAGACGTAGCCAGCGTAGGCGATGCACAAGGTACCACACCGGGTTGCTTAAGTTACGTTTATCAAGATGGTGTAAACGGTGTGTACAAACGCATTGTTATTTCTGAATGTAAAACCAAGTTATTAGGCGCAGTATTAGTTGGCGAAGCCGACGACTTTGGCACATTGCAGCAAATGTTTGTGCATGGCATGGCACTTCCTGAAAACCCAGAATCCCTTATTGTGCCTAACACAGGTGGCGAGCAAGCCGCAGGTGCAGGTGTCGACGCCTTACCAGACGAAGCTGTTATTTGTAGTTGTAACGATGTCACCAAAGGCCAAATTTGTTGCTCGGTACAAGATGGCGCAACCACCATAGGCGCAATAAAAGACGCAACCAAAGCGGGCACCAGCTGTGGCGGCTGTACGGTACTGGCTACACAAGTCATGAACTCAGAATTAGAAAAACTCGGTGTCGAAGTGAACACCGATATTTGTGAGCACTTTGCTCATACACGCCAAGAGCTGTTTCATATTATTAAAGTTGAAAAAATTAAAACCTTTGGCGAGTTAATTAAATCACATGGTAAAGGTTTAGGTTGCGATATTTGTAAGCCAGCAGCTGGGTCTATTTTAGCCAGTGTTTGGAACGAATACGTGCTTGAAGATGAGCTAGCGCCACTACAAGACACCAACGATCACTTTATGGCCAACATGCAAAAGAACGGTACGTATTCTGTTGTACCGCGTGTTGCTGGTGGCGAAATTACACCCGACAAATTAATTTTAATTGGCCAAGTTGCTAAAAAATATAACTTGTACACCAAAATTACCGGTGGGCAACGTGTCGATTTATTTGGCGCGCAGCAACACGAACTACCGCTTATTTGGAAAGAATTAGTGGACGGTGGTTTTGAAACAGGCCACGCCTACGGTAAATCATTGCGTACGGTTAAATCGTGTGTAGGCTCAACATGGTGCCGTTACGGTATGTTAGACAGCGCCGAAATGGCCATACGTTTAGAAGAGCGTTACAAAGGCTTACGTGCACCGCACAAAATTAAGTTTGGTGTGTCGGGTTGTACCCGTGAATGTGCCGAAGCACAAGGTAAAGATATTGGCGTTATTGCCGGTGAAGAAGGCTGGATGCTGTATGTTTGTGGTAACGGCGGTATGAAACCACGCCACGCCGACTTATTTGCAACAGGCTTAAGCGATGAGCAGTTAATCCAATATATTGATCGCGTACTGATGTTTTATATCCGCACCGCCGATAAACTAGAGCGTACATCAACATGGATGAACAACCTAGAAGGTGGCCTAGCATACTTAAAACAAGTGACTATTGATAACACGCTCAATATTTGTGACGAGCTAGAAGCCGATATGGCCAATGTGGTTAACACTTACCAGTGTGAGTGGAAAACAACATTAGAAAACCCAGAAAAACTGAAGCGTTTTAGAACCTTTGTTAACAGCGAAGAAAAAGACAACACCGTTTTATTTGTTGAAGAGCGCGATCAAATTCGCCCTGCAACCGAAGAAGAACGCGTACGCTTTGTTGAAATGCCAAGCAGCGAAACCGAAACTGAAACAGCTTAATAGCTCACATATAAATAAAGTAGGAATGACCATGACACAATTACAATGGCACACCATCTGTGATGCAAATGACCTAACCGAACAAGTGGGCGTACGAGCATTAGTCGGCCAAGATCAAGTCGCCATCTTTAAAATTGAAGGCGCGCTTTATGCAATAAGCGCAATCGACCCATTCTCAAATGCCGCTGTATTATCGCGCGGCATGGTAGGGTCTCTGCAAAGCCGTATTGTTGTTGCTTCGCCTTTATTAAAACAGCACTTCGATTTAGAAACAGGCGAGTGCCTAGAAGACGATACCGTTAGCGTGGCAACTTACCCCATAAAAGAAGAGGGCGGAAAAATACTTGTCGCCCCGGCACAAGAAGTCGCCGTTAGTTAAAAAACACTCCACAGTGGTAACCTTTAAGCGGCTTCGGCCGCTTTTTTTGTTTTAGCAGCGGCCACAAAACGGATTAACCGTTAATTGATATTACACTGATGACACAGCACTATTTTTTTTGTTCTGTACTAAAAACTCCCGGTGCTACATCGTAATACGTCGCCTGCGTACCCTCTGCTTGGCGTACTTCATCTAAGTACATAATGGCGTCGTTTTTTCGTTGGGCATTTTTGCCCCATAAGTACCAACCCCAAGACGGGTAAACGCCTTGGTCATCGTTGTAGCCTAATTTTATTTCTGTTAAAGCTATGTAAGGTTTGCCATCTATCCATAATGTGAGTGCGCCTTTTTCTTCGAAGGGGTGGGTGGTGACTTTTAAGACAAAATCGACCCAACGGTTTTGGTAATCGGCTAATACAGCGGGGATATCAAACCCCTTACTGCCTTCGCCACTTGAGCTGGTGCTGATTTTGGCGCTGTCCCATGCATGGCTAATCGCAAAACCATTCG
This sequence comes from uncultured Saccharophagus sp., assembly GCA_937920545.1. Lineage (GTDB taxonomy): Bacteria > Pseudomonadota > Gammaproteobacteria > Pseudomonadales > Cellvibrionaceae > Saccharophagus. The sequence goes on along the minus strand of CAKZUG010000133.1, from coordinate 7,243 downwards.
CGGTTAAATTAAGTGCGACAGGCGGAATACGGTTAGGCTCGGCCTTGCCATCGCGTGCACCGTGTATTTGAAAAAACAAAGCGCGTTCATCGCCAGTAAGCTTTGTGCCCTCACTGGGGAAGTATGCACTAAAACCATACCAAACCGTGGTTAAAGCGCTTTTTGCCTTTTTGCCATGAAACATCGCTTTGCGATCGGTGTTATTTAACACGTTAACATCGCCGTTCCATTTTTCGGGGTTGCCTTGCTTCCAGTGTAATTTTGCCGAGTAATCACCCAAACGGGTTATGGTTTTTTCAGCTGTAAAAGAGTGCGGCCCCTGTAACTGGCTAAACAAAAAATCCTTTGGTAAGGCTGTATTTAAACCGGGGTTATATTGGCTAAATGTGGTGTTAAGCGCATTCCAGCCGCCTTGCTCAAACGAGCTGTACATTGTACTAGCAGGGCGCGCTATGGGTTGCTCAGTTGCTTTCTTGCTACTAGCGCCAAGTGGGTAACTGGTGGCTTTAGTCGCAGTATTAGAAAGGTTGTCATTTGTATGGGTATTGGTATGTATATTGGTATGGGTATCGGCATGGCTAAAAGCATAACCCGTAGAGCACACATAACCAAGCGCAAACAAAGTGAGCGTTTTTTGTATGTATTGGGCCGATTTTTTTAAGACGTCTTTTTTTAAAGCGTTTTGTTTTAGGGTTTTTTGTTTAAGAACTTTTGGTTTAAAAGTATGATTTTTTGTTGCAGGCTTAACGGTTAAAGAAGGGCTCGAAGGGTTCATCGTATGGTCTCTCATTAACATGTTGAATATTATTATTTTAGTAACGGCGTCTTTCTTATAGTGCTGTGTGGCTGAATACAATTTATTTATAGCGGTTCGTTTAATTTCCTAGATTCAAGTCATAAGTGCTTAGCTAGCTTGGTTTTAATCATCCAACCAAGCCGCGCTAAGCAGCGTTTTTGTATAGGTGTTTTGCGGCGTTTTTAGTACGGTTTGTGTCTCGCCAGATTCTATGACTTTGCCGTTGCGCATGACTATTATATTGTGTGCCAGTGCGCGGACCACTTTAATATCGTGGCTAATAAAAATATAGGTGAGTTGGTACTTGGCTTGTAAATCGCGCAGTAAGTCTATCACTTGGGCTTGTACAGCGCGGTCTAATGCCGAGGTAGGTTCATCGAGTACGATCACGTCGGGTTTTAAAATAAGCGCCCGTGCAATGGCAATACGTTGGCGTTGACCGCCCGAAAACTCATGCACATAACGGTGGCGCAGGGCAGGGTCTAGCTCGACTTCATTTAAAATATCAATCACATGTTGATCAATCATGTCATCGCTATCTTGGCTATGTATGCGTAACCCTTCGGCAATAATTTGGGCAATGGTCATGCGGGGGCTTAAGCTGCCAAACGGATCTTGAAACACAATTTGTAAACGTTTGCGCAGTGGCTGTAATGCTTTTTTAGGTAAGGTATGTAGGGCATTGTCATTTAAAAATACCTCGCCGCTATAGCGTTGCAGTTGTAACAATGCCATGGCTAACGTCGATTTACCCGAGCCACTCTCGCCAATAATACCCAGCGTCTCCCCTTTTTTTATTGCGATGTTAATATTATCAACGGCATGCAATGATTGAATAGTTTTACCAAAAAGTGATTTTTTTAACGCAAAATGCACATTGACGTTATTGGCTTTTAAGATCACTTCACTGCTGGTACAGGCTTTGGGCTGGCCACTTGGCTCGGCATTAATTAACAGTTGCGTGTATGCATGTTGCGGGCGGGCAAATACCTGCGCGGTGGTATTGGCCTCGACCAGTTCACCGTGGCGCATCACGGCAATATTATCGCTGTAGCGTTTCACCACGCCTAAATCGTGGCTAATGAGTAACACCGCCATGTTGAACTCGTCTTTTAAACTATCGATTAACGCTAAAATTTGTTTTTGTACGGTCACGTCTAACGCCGTGGTAGGTTCGTCGGCAATTAAAATTTTAGGCTGGTTAATTAATGCCATGGCTATCATTACGCGCTGGCGTTGGCCGCCCGATAACTCGTGCGGATAACTGTTTAAGCGCTCTTGCGGATTAGGTATACCTACCTTATCTAACCATGCTAATACCTGTGGCCTCGCTTTTTCGGCATGAATATGTTGATGCAGACTGAGGCTTTCGGCAATTTGTTTTTCTATTGTGTGCAGCGGGTTAAGGGCGGTCATGGGTTCTTGAAAGATCATAGCAATATCGTTACCACGAATACGCTGCATGTCTTTTTCGCTTAGCGTTAACAGATCACGATTATCAAATATCACTTCACCAGAAGGGTGATGCGCAAACGGGTAGGGCAATAACTTTAATAGCGAATGCGCCGTCACACTTTTACCCGATCCACTCTCGCCCACAAGCGCTAAGGTTTTACCCGCGTGTAAATCAAAGCTAATACGGCTAACGGTTTCGGGTAATGTACCAAAACGCACGCTAAGGTCTTTTACCGTTAAAATAGGTGAACTCGTCATGTTGTTACTCAAGTAAGCCAATAGAAAAACACATTAAACACATAGATAAACAAACAAATAAACTGAATAAATAAACAAAAAAACAATAAAAAAGAGAAAACTACACTTTTAAGCGTGGGTCAAAAGCGTCGCGCACGCCTTCGCCAATAAACACTACCAGCGTGAGCATCAGCGATAAAACCGCAAACGCGGTTAAACCCAGCCAAGGCGCTTGTAAATTGTTTTTACCTTGTAACACTAGCTCACCAAGCGAGGCCGAACCGGGCGGCAAACCAAAACCTAAAAAGTCGAGGGTGGTAAGGGTGGTTACTGCACCCGCTAAAATAAAGGGCAAGTATGTCATGGTGGCCACCATGGCATTGGGCAAAACGTGGCGCATAATAATGGTACTGTCGCTTACCCCTAATGCTTTGGCCGCTTTCACATATTCAAAATTGCGTACGCGTAAACATTCGGCGCGCACTAAATCAACCAATTGTGTCCAACTAAATAACAACATTAATAATAAAAGCCAACTCAAGTTAGGCGAGATAAAACTCGATAAAATAATTAACAAGTAAAGCTGTGGCAAACCCGACCATATCTCGATAAAGCGCTGACCAAACAAATCAAATTTACCGCCAAAATACCCCTGCAAAGCGCCAATAAAAATACCAATAAGGCTGCTGCTGAGTGTGAGTACCAATGCAAAAATTACCGATATTCTAAAACCGTAAATACTGCGGGCAAGCACATCGCGGGCTTGGTCGTCGGTGCCTAGCCAGTTTTTGGTATCGGGCGATGACGGCGCGGGGCGGTCTAAATCACTGATGTGGGTATCGTAACTGTAGGGAATCAGCGGCCAAATAAGCCAGCCGTCTTCTTCTATAAGCTCAACCACAAACGGGTCGGTGTAGTCGGCTTCGGTTTCAAAATCGCCACCAAAGGTGGTTTCGGGGTAGCTTTTTAAAAACGGAAAATACCATTGGCCGTTAAAGCTGGCTACAAGGGGTTTATCGTTGGCTATCACGTTGGCAAACATCGAGATAAAAAAGAGCACTGAAAATATCCATAGGCTCCACGTGGCACGGCGGTTAGTAAAAAAAGTATCGACGCGTCTTTTGGCTAGCGGGCTTAGCTTATGATAAAAGCGTTTCATGTTATCGGCCCTCAAAGCTAATGCGGGGGTCAACCCAGTGGTAGGTTAAATCAGACACCAATTTTAAAATTAAGCCCGATAACGTAAAAATATACAGCGTGCCAAATACCACGGGGTAGTCGCGCTTTATAATGGCCTCGTAGCTTAAAAAGCCAATACCATCTAACGAAAAAATCACCTCAATAATTAAAGAGCCAGTAAAAAATATACTCACAAACGCCGCCGGAAAACCCGCAATAATAATCAGCATGGCATTACGAAAAACATGGCCATACAAAATACGCTGGCTGCTTAAACCTTTTGCTTTGGCGGTAGTGGTATATAACTTGTTAATTTCATCTAAAAACGAGTTTTTAGTGAGCATGGTTAACGTGGCAAAACCACCAATGGTGTAGGCCATTAAGGGCAGAGCAAGATGCCAAAAGTAATCTTTTATTTTACCCAGCATGGATAACTCATCAAAGTTATCAGAAGTTAACCCACGCAGTGGGAACCAATCTAAAAAACTGCCCCCTGCAAATAACACAATTAGTAACATGCCAAATAAAAACCCTGGCACCGCGTACCCCACAATAATAATACCGCTTGTCCATACATCAAAACGGCTGTTGTGGGTAATGGCTTTTTTGATCCCCAGAGGAATCGAAATACAATAAATTAACAATGTGCTCCACAACCCCAACGATAACGACACGGGCAGTTTTTCAATAATGAGATCTATCACGCTAATATCGCGGTAAAAGCTATCGCCAAAATCAAAGGTAAAGTAATTGCCCATCATGTTAAAAAAGCGTACGTAGGCGGGTTTATCAAACCCGTAACGGGCTTTGATTTCTGCGATAATTTCAGGAGGGATACCTTGGTTTAAACTTTTACCGTCTGAAGTTGCGCCAACACCTTCGTTGGTGCTACCCACATTTACTTGATCACTTTGGCCGCTTTGCAATTTATATAATGCTTGGTCCACTGGCCCGCCGGGTGTGAACTGCGTGATCATAAAATTGATTAACATAATACCAATTAAGGTGGGGATAATAAGCAGAAGTCGTCGCGTAAAATATTGCAGCATAATAATGGTTAATCGCTTGGCTGGCGGTAAATTAGGTAAAAGAAACGGCTAAAAGCATATTGCTGATAACCGTTTTATGTTTATTGTTTACTGATTCTAGTTACTTATTTATTAATTCTTGTTTATTGATTCTAGCTTCTTATCTATTGGTTCTTCTTTACTAATTAAGGCTTATTGCTTGTTCAGCTTTTTGGCCTTGGCTTCATCAAACCACCAAGTATGAATACCGTACTCGTGCCTAAAATCGTAAGTTGTGGGGGTTTTCGGGCGCGAGAATTTATTCCAAAAAGCAATGCGGTGATGCTCGCCATAATATTTAGGTACAACATAGTGGCTGTGCATTAATACACGGTCGAGGGCGCGTGCGGCCGCAATGCGGTTTTCTTCATCGCTGGCATCCACAATCGTACGCGTTAAGCTATCAACGGCTTTATTTTTAATACCTATATAGTTACTCGATTTTGGCGTGTCGGCGCTTTCGCTGCCCCAGTAAATAATTTGCTCGTTACCGGGTATATCGCGGCCCGAGTACACAAGGCTGGCCATTTCAAAATCGTAATCCTGTAGGCGGTTTATCCATTGTGTTTGGTCAATAAAACGCAAGTTAACAATAATACCTAAGCGTTTTAAATTGGCGATCCACGGGTTAATAATGCGGTTTAAACTTTTTTGACGCTCCATCATTTCTAGCACAATGGGGGTTTTGCCATCGGGTGCATATAACTGGCCTTGTTTGATGGTGTAGCCTGCGCTGGTGAGTAATTTCTTGGCTTGACGTAGCACTGTGCGGTTATTACCCGATCCATCGGTAACGGGTGCAACAAAAGCATCGCCAAAAACGGCTTTGGGTAATATATCTTTAAACGGATTAAGCAGGGCAAGCTCGGCAGGGCTAGGTTTGCCTTGTGCTTGGTAGGGCGTATTTTGAAAAAAGCTTTGGGTGCGCGTATAGGCATTGTAAAAAATATTTTTATTTGTCCACTCAAAATCAAACGCCATGCTAATGGCTTGGCGCAGGTGAATATCTTGCAGCAGCGGTTGGCGCAGATTAAAAATAGTGGCCTGCATACCTTGTACGCGTTTATCGTCTATCAGTAATTTTTGAATATCGCCGTTTTTCACCGCGCTAATATCGTAACCCGTTGCCCATGTTTTTGACGTTAGCTCAAAATGGTAATCGTACGAGTTCGCTTTAAAGGCTTCAAAAGCCACTTCGGTATCGCGGTAGTAATCGACGTGCACTTCATCAAAGTTGTATACGCCGTTGTTCACGTTTAAATCACGCGCCCAATAAGTGGGGTTGCGCTTGTAGGTGACAAAACGACCAGCTTCTAATTTGGCAATACTGTACAGCCCGCTCGATACAGGCACATCGAGTGTGGTTTTTTCAAAATCGCGATCTTGCCAGTAGTGTTTGGCTAAAACAGGGAGGCTAGCAATGCTCGATAATAAATCGCGGTTTTTTTGTTTGAGCGTAAATTTAACATGGTTATCTTTTAGTACGTCTACGCTCGCGACATCTTGAAACGCCAATTTGTAAGCGGGGTCGCCTTTGGTGGTGAGCACGTCAAAGGTAAATTTTACATCGTGTGCGGTAACCGGTTTGCCATCACTGAATACGGCTTTTTCGTTTAGGGTAAAACTGATCCAATCGAACTGATCAGAATAACTCACTTGTTGAGCAATATGGGCATAAAGCGTGGATGGCTCATCACCTGAGCCTGTCATTAATGACCCATGCACCAGCCCCGCATTACGAATTGCCACGCCTTTGGTGGTGTAGGGATTGGTGGTATCAAAGGTGCCTATTTCGGCTAATTTAATGCGTCCACCTTTTACCGCCTTGGGGGAGGTGTAATCAAAACGTTCAAAATTGGCGGCATATTTGGGTTGGCCATATACATTTAATGCATGCGAATGGATGATCACTTCGCTTACGGCGGTAGGTTGGCTGGCGGGCAAGGGCGCGTCGCTTGATGCCTGCACCCCCAAAGTAAATGATGCCGTTAAACAAAAAGCAAGGGATGAAAATCGCAAAATGCTGAACATATATAAGCCTTAGTTAAGTAGTGGCGTTTAAATAATCTTAGTTTTAGCTGATGCTGTTTTTAACAGATATTATTGTTAATAAATGTTACTCGTACTTATTATTGATACTTTTAATCGTGCTTGTTCCTAAACTCTTGTTCTTAGTATATGGATACCTATCCGTATTTTAAAGTTCATACGTTGTATGGTTTGCTGTGGCGTTTATGCTGGCCATAAAATTAGCCATGCCAATTACTTATACCAATTATCCATGCTTACTATCCATTCAAATCAGGTTGTCATTAGTATAACCCTACCTGCGTACTTTTATACAGCCATGTATACAGCCAGGTCATCACCGTATTTAACGGCTGCCGTAAAATTGAACAGCGGGTTATTGGCTTTAGGTAAAGAGGGAAGAAAAAGAGAGCAGTAAACAAAGGGTGAGAGGGTGAGAGGGTGAGAGGGTGAGAGGGTGAGAGGGTGAGAGGGTGAGAGG
>CAKZUG010000132.1 GCA_937920545.1 uncultured Saccharophagus sp. | reverse complement strand
CACCTTATGGGTCATCGGGTATTATTATTAACTGTCCGATTGTCGCGCGCTTACTCTAAGTATATAGAAAAAACACGGAGTTAGATTTTTCTCTTTGTGTTAAGTATTTAGTGTTAAGTATTTGAGTGCTAAATGTTTTAGTACTAAACAAGAAGTCTGCTTATCTTATGGTGTACTTAATCACCCTGAAGGTAAGCGGGCTTTTTTACGTTAATACGGCGTTATCTTTTGATTTTTGTGCACTCATAATCGGAGCTTAAAATTTATGAAGGATAAAAAAATCCGTCATACATCTTGCTTGCGCCTCACACTGTTTTTTTTAAGCAAACACAAAAAACCCCAGCAAGCTGGGGTCAAATATATTTAACTTAATGTATTAAGTGTCTATATTAAGTGTCTATATGAGTTAAACAGCGTCTTGAATCTGTGTAGCAGCAATACGCTTGCCGTCTTCGGCAGCTTTTGCATATGATTCAATTTGATCGAAGTTCATGTACCTAAAGATCTCATCCGACATAGAATCAATGGTACCTGCGTATTGTTGATACTCTTCAACCGTGGGTAGCTTACCTAAAATACCACCAATCGCGGCAAGTTCGGCTGATGTTAAATACACATTAGCGCCATTACCTAAACGGTTAGGGAAGTTACGTGTCGATGTCGATAAAACCGTAGCGCCATCTTTTACCCGCGCTTGGTTACCCATACACAATGAACAGCCTGGCATTTCGGTACGTACGCCGTTGCGGCCGTAAATATTGTAGTAGCCTTCTTCCATTAATGTGTGTTGATCCATTTTAGTTGGCGGTGATAACCAGAATGTGGTTTTCAGGCCGTCTTTGTTTTGATCAAGCAATTTACCTGCTGCACGGAAGTGACCAATGTTGGTCATACATGAGCCAATAAACACTTCGTCTACGTTGTTACCTGCTACTTCAGATAATAAACGTGCATCATCTGGGTCATTTGGGCAGCAAACAACAGGCTCTTTTAAGTCGTTAAGGTCGATTTCGATGACCGCAGAGTACTCGGCATCTTTATCGGCTTTCATTAATGTTGGATTGGCTAGCCACTCTTCCATTTTTTGTGCGCGACGCTCAAGTGTACGTGCATCTTGGTAGCCTTCGCTAATCATCCAACGCAGTAATGTCACGTTAGAGCGTAGGTATTCGGTGATGGATTCTTCTGGTAGGTCAATCGTACAGCCTGCTGCTGAACGCTCAGCCGACGCATCGGATAATTCAAACGCTTGCTCTACGGTTAAATCGGTTAAACCTTCAATTTCTAAAATACGGCCAGAGAAAATGTTCTTCTTGCCTTTTTTATCAACCGTAAGCAAACCTTCTTTAATAGCATAAAGTGGAATAGCGTGCACAAGGTCGCGTAGCGTAATGCCTTTTTGCATTTTACCTTTAAAGCGCACCAATACCGATTCAGGCATATCCAATGGCATAACACCGGTTGCGGCCGCAAATGCCACAAGGCCAGAACCTGCTGGGAACGAAATACCCATTGGGAAGCGCGTATGTGAATCGCCGCCTGTACCCACAGTATCGGGAAGCAACATACGGTTTAACCACGAGTGAATAATACCGTCGCCTGGGCGAAGCGATACACCACCACGGTTTTGAATAAAGTCGGGTAGGGTATGTTGTGTTTCGATATCCACAGGCTTAGGGTAAGCCGCGGTATGACAAAACGATTGCATCACTAAATCTGATGAGAAACCTAAACAAGCAAGATCTTTTAACTCATCTCGTGTCATGGGGCCCGTGGTATCTTGCGATCCAACGGTTGTCATCATTGGCTCACAGTATGTGCCTGCGCGGATGCCTTGGTCTTTTTCTAAACCACATGCACGGCCCACCATTTTTTGAGCCAGTGTAAAGCCTTTATCTGATGCAGCAGGCACAGACGCTGAGCGGAAAACGTTAGACGCTGTTTTACCTAAAAACTCGTTAGCACGTGCAGTTAAGCCACGGCCAATAATAAGGTTGATGCGGCCGCCAGCACGTACTTCATCGAGTAATACGTCTGATTTTAACGCAAACTCAGAAATCACATCGCCCGATTCGCTTAAAATTTTACCTTCAAACACACGGATCTCGATCACATCGCCCATGTTTAAATCGTCTACGGGTGCTTCAAAAACCAATGCACCGGCATCTTCCATGGTGTTGTAAAAAATAGGGGCCACTTTACCGCCAATACAAATACCGCCACCGCGTTTGTTAGGCACGCCTGGCATATCGTCGCCAAAGAACCACAATACCGAGTTAGTGGCTGATTTGCGTGATGAGCCTGTACCCACAACATCGCCAACAAAGGCAACAGGGTGGCCTTGGTCTTTAATTTCTTGGACTTTATCCATTGGGCCAGTGACGCCTGGCTCTTGGGGTGTTAAGCCGTCACGTTCCATTTTGTACATGGCCAGTGAGTGCAGTGGAATATCAGGGCGTGACCATGCATCTTGTGCAGGCGATAAATCATCGGTGTTGGTTTCGCCCGTGACTTTAAATACAGAAACTTTTACCGATTCTGGTACGTCGTCGCGCGATGTAAACCACTCGGCATCGGCCCAGCTTTGCATCACTTCTTGAGCGTGTTTATTGCCCGCTTTACATTTATCGGCTACATCGTTAAACGCATCAAACACAAGTAACGTATGTTTCAGTTCTTTAACAGCAAGCTCGGCAAGGTCGGCGTTGTCTAGTAGCTCAACCATGGTGGCGATGTTATAACCACCGTGCATATTACCTAAAAGAACAACGGCATCTTCTTTAGAAATAATCGGGCTTTGTGCTTCGCCTTTGACTATGGCAGATAAAAAACCTGCTTTAACGTAGGCGGCTTCGTCTACACCAGGGGGAACACGGTTAGTGATTAAATCAAGCACTGTTTTTTCTTCGCCAGCAGGTGGCGCTTTTAAAAGCTCGACTAAATCAGCAACTTGGGCTGGGTTTAAAGGCTTGGGGGGAATGCCTTGTTCGGCGCGTTCTGCAACGTGTTCGCGGTAAGCTGTAAGCACAGTTTATATCCTCAGGTAATGAAAAGTTACTCAACAAAATAGGATCTCTACAGTTGAGGCTATCGGTTATACGCTAACCGATACATTAGTAATGGCATGTTTGCCATGTTATTTGTGGGCGCAGTTTACAGGAAAGTTCGCCCACTGTTAAGGCGCTGTTCATGCAACAGCGTAATTGCAAAGTAGAATTATTCGCATATAGATTTCGGGATAAATATTAGACTATTTTATTCAGATTAATTGAAAGTTATTAAAAGTTTAGCGGTAGGTTTGCGCAATCAGCCTGTGTTAATATCGCGCGCTTCAAAAAGAGTAGTTTATCAATGATGAAAACAGTTAAAACACCCTGCATAGGTGTGTGCTCAACCGGTATTGGTGATGACGTCTGCCGTGGGTGCAAACGTTACGGTTATGAAGTGATTCAATGGAATGCGTTTACCCAAGAACAAAAGCGCGCCATTATTGATCGGCTCGATTTACTGATTAAACAAGTGTTATCCGATAAGATCGTGATTACCGATGTGAGCTTATTGCTGTACACACTAAAAGTACAGCGTATTCGTTTTGACGAGCAAGCCGCCCCCGAAAACAGCGTGTTTACCTTACTCAAAGCGGGCGCAAACCAAATTCAAGAGCCAGAACAGCACGGGTTTCGTGTATTAAGGGCGTGGCAGCACGTTTCTTTACCTGAACTTCGCGATATAATCGACGCTGATTTTTACACTTTATCGAGCGTTCATTTTGAGCGCTACTTCGCTATACAATAGGTTTAATATGTTAACCCAAGCCATACACGATTTTTTACTGTGCAAAACCCCCGACACCTGGATAGAAGGCGCACTTGCCAATCCACATTTACTGTTACTAGACCACGCTAATTGCGAGAAAAAAGCAGCCGGTACGGCCATGAACCTGATGTACCGTTATGTCGAAGATTACGAGTTGCTCAATAAAATGTCGCGCCTAGCGCGCGAAGAGCTACGCCACTTTGAGCAAGTGATCGCCATTATGCAGGCGCGCGGTTACCCCTACGAGCAAATCACACCCTCGCGTTACGCGGCTAAATTACGTAAACCTATTCGCACACACGAGCCAGCACGGTTAGTCGATACACTTATCGTGGGCGCCATTATCGAGGCGCGTTCATGCGAGCGATTCGAAAAACTCGCCCCACATTTAGACGAAGAGCTACAGAAGTTTTATTTATCGTTACTGAAATCTGAAGCGCGTCATTTTGAGGATTATTTGGCGCTGGCTAAAAAAGTCGCTCAAGAGGATATCAGTGAGCGCGTTCAACTCTTTTTAGCGTTAGAGCAAGCACTGGTACAAGAAGCCGATGACGAATTCAGGTTTCACTCTGGCGCAACCATTCAAACAGAAGGTGCTGAAAGCTAGGGAACCTCTGATTAACTCTGAAAGCCCCTTTGGGCGTGGCCTAGAGCGATTATTCGCGTTGTTGCGCTTCTTGTTAAGGACGACGGCCATTAACTTCAAAGCACGCCTAGCGACTAATCGCTCTAGGTCACGCTGAGATATGACAGACTAAATCAGAGATTCCCTAGGTAGCCTCTGTTTAACCTCCCGGCATTTCTGGCTTTCAGAAAGTTTTCTTGTTTAGATAGCTGAGAAAGGCGGGCTGGTTGCCCATTGAGCGAAGTTAACGCAGATAGTCTCCCTAGTGCTTTAGCGTTTTCTGAAATCCCCCGAAGACCATGGCCTAGAGCAGTCACTTGCCTTATTATCATTTTTCTTAGGGCTAATTTTTGCTTAGGGCTACTCTAAATGTCCTCTACCTTTTACATAGCTTCCGCCCACAACAAAATAATTCATGGATGAGAATATGCATTTCATATAAGCCCGTGTTTTATATGATGACACGTTAATCCCTTTTGTTGATGGCGTGTAAACAATAAAACTATTTTGCAGTTATTGTTCGGGCAGTTGCAAGGGTAGAAAGGTAAAAAAGTATTACATAAATTAAACCCATTTTAATACGTTCCTCGAGGCGTTTTAATCGTGTGTCAAAACCCTGTCGGTGTTTTGTCCTTATTATTTGAAAATTCTATACGTCATTGATAAATAACACTTTTTAAGTATTGGTATTATGCTTGCTATACCCTTGGTATCAGTCAAACATCACATACTTTGTGGAGATTACAATGGCGGCAGTGCAACAAGTAAGTAAAACACAATCAGGCCCAGCAGCGCCCAAAAATAATGACAATGTAAATCATAAAAATACGGCCAATAGGCGCAATAAAGGCGCAAAATTTGAGCGTATTGAAGCCGCCTTTGAGTTTTTTAACGATACCTCGTCAATGCTTGCCGAGAGTTACAAAGTACTTGAGCAGCGCGTAACGCAACTCACCAAAGAATTAGATTACGTTAACACGCAAAAAAAACAGTCTGAAGAAAACAAAGCGCAACTGGCCTTGCGCATGCAGGCTATATTAGATTTTGTACCCGGCGGCATTATTATTTTAGATCAGCAAGGCTACGTGGTTGAAAGTAATCCGGCGGCTAAAACAATATTAGAAGATACCCTCGATGGTCATTTATGGCGCGATGTGATTCAGCGTTGCTTTGCCCCACGCAACGATGACGGCCTAGAAGTATCCACTAAAACTGGCCGCCGTATTAGTCTGTCGACAAGCTCTATGGACAACCAAGGGCAAATTATTTTACTCACCGATCAAACAGAAACCCGCGAGCTTCAAAAAAATGTCAGCCGCTATGAGCGTTTATCTGTTATGGGTAAAATGGTATCGGCGTTAGCTCACCAAATACGCACACCATTATCGGCGGCCATGCTGTATGGCGAACATGTTAACAATGAGGCCATCAGCCCAGAAAAAAGACAGGTTTTTTCTAAAAAACTTTTTGGCCGTTTACAGCATATGGAGCGCACGGTGCGCGACATGATGTTATTTGTTAAAAGCGAGTTGCCGTTAAATGATCTAATGACTTTAGACGAATTAAAAGACGAGTTAATTGACGCCATGGACGCCGCCATCACCACACACGGTGCGACCGTTATTTGGCAGGTCAGTGATAACGATTTCTTTTTTCGCTGTCACAAAGAGGCGCTCACCAGCGCCATCATGAACCTTATTAACAATGCGTTGCAGGCATCGCTAAACGCGGTAGAAATCACGATCGATTTATCGAAAATAAATGCCGATAAAACCCCGCCAGACGTGCAAATAAATATTACCGATAACGGCCCCGGCATGAGCAAAGAAGCCTTAAATCAAGCGCACGAATTATTTGTGACCACCAAAAGCCACGGCACAGGGTTGGGGTTATCGGTGGTGCAATCGGTATCCAAAGCGCACGGTGGTTATTTAAAGTTAACATCGCAAGAAGGCTGCGGCACCACGGCAAGTATTGTATTGCCGGCGCACAGTTCACAAGCCTATAACCAGCACGTGGCTAGCCACTAACGTATTGATATTTTGGAGAATGCTCACCATGCATAGCGCTCAAGCTCATAGTAATCACTTTACGCCTGCATCGTATTCAGCACAGCCAGTAGATGCACATATTTTAATAGCAGAAGACGATTTATCGCTACGCGAAGCCGTGGCCGATACATTAGAATTATCCGGTTTCACCGTCACTAAATGCGACAGCGCAGAAGCCGCCATGATTGTTCTGGATAAAAAAAACACCATCGACTTAATCGTCTCAGATGTGAACATGGGCACACTCAGTGGTCACGATTTATTAAAATATGTTAAAAAAAATCATGCGCATATTCCCGTTGTTCTGGTAACAGCCTATGCCAGCATCAATGATTCCGTCGATGCCATGAAGCACGGCGCAGTCGATTATCTCGTCAAACCGCTCGATTCAAAAACACTCACCGCCTTGGTGCAAAAAGTGATTGGTCACGGTGGCGATAATACAGACGAGCCAGTGGCCACCTCGCAACACAGCCAGCAGTTATTACAATTGGCCACTCGGGTGGCACAATCTGATTCAACCGCCATGATTATTGGCGAGTCGGGCACAGGCAAAGAAGTGCTTGCCCGTTATGTGCATCAAAAATCGCCCCGTGCCGACAAACCCTTTGTGGCCATCAATTGTGCGGCCATTCCTGAATCGATGTTAGAAGCCATATTATTTGGCTATGAAAAAGGCGCATACACAGGTGCAACCCAGGCCACACCGGGTAAATTTGAACAAGCCAATGGTGGGACTATTCTACTGGATGAAATATCCGAAATGGATATTAGCTTGCAAGCCAAATTACTACGTGTATTGCAAGAGCGAGAAGTGGAAAGGCTAGGCGGTCGCAAAAGTATTAAGTTAGATGTACGCGTGATTGCCACATCCAACCGAGATATGCGCAAAGAGGTGACCGAGGGGAAATTTAGAGAAGATTTATACTTTAGGTTAAGCGTATTACCCTTGCAATGGGCGCCGCTGCGTGACCGTAAGGAAGATATTATCCCCTTGGCCGAACGTTTACTGGTAAAACATGCTAGCAAACAACACCGCAAAGGCGTATGTTTTGACGCATCCACACAACAGCTGCTCACGCAATACAGTTGGCCGGGCAATGTACGTGAATTAGATAACGTCATACAGCGTGCCTTAATACTACAAGCGGGTGCTACGATTTACCCCAGCGATTTGGGGTTGCAAATTGAGCAAACCTTCAGCCAAAAACCCACTTTAATAGAAAGCATGACGCTCGATATATCGAGTCCGCCTGTATCGCCACAGCAATTAGATTCATATCCTCAGCCTCAGCCTCAGGCTACAACTCAGCCGCAACACCAAAGTGTTATCGCTAATGGCGCTGCTCAAGGGATGGGTTACCAGCCCATGACGGCCAATGAACAAAGCCCGCCTAGTGGCAATAATGATGCATTGCAACCGGGTTTAGGTGAAGACCTGCGCAAAAAAGAATTTGAAATCATTATTAAAACATTACGTGAAACCCACGGTAGCAAAAAGAACACCGCGGCCAAATTGGGGATTAGCCCCCGGACACTGCGTTATAAATTAGCTAAATTTAAAGCCGAAGGCTTTAATCTACTCGTATAATTCACAAGACGGAATGCACTTACTTAAGCCACTTATGGCGTTCGCATGTCCACTTTTAATGTGTGTTTGTCAGGCACGCTTAATGAAGAATACGAGGTAAGCTATGAGTTTAACGCACGCAGAAGTTTTTGAGTGTCCGTACTGCATGACCCCTAACGATATAGAAATAGACGAGCAATATGATATTGGTCAGCAGCAAATAGTTGATTGTCAGATTTGCTGTAGCCCGATAGAAATATTTATTCGCCAAGATGAGTTTGGCCTAAGTATTGAAGCTAAAACAGATTCCCAGTAATACATGTGCTGTTTTAACGCATATTAAAGGTAGGTGCGAATAGCGTACTAAATGGATAAACCGTATTGCCATGACCGTACTACCATCTTAGTTATCCAAGCACCCAATATTTGTGTCGAGCGTTGGCATTGTGCTTTGGTATAAAACTTCAGTATAGAGCTCTGGCACAGTAAATGGGCATAGACATGATCAAGAAGTGTCAATGTATAGCGTGCGCACGGAACATGTAATAAAATATTTAATGGCGATTTCACAAAATCATAATGGAACTTTTATTGGGGTTTTTCATGGGGATTTAGCATAAGGATTTTCTATGAAGCAGAGAGGCCGACATTATTTTTTATCATCGCTACGTTTTTTCTTATCATAATATACAATTCCTGATCCTGTTTTTGATAGACCATTAATGAAAATGGCGAAGCTCTTTATTTAGAATTTATATGTTATAAATTTTTTTTATAACAACAAAAAGAGACGCAGCACTCACCCTTTCTTTTAATGAAAAAAAAGTATGTAAAAGCAGATTGAAATCACATAATACATGTTGCGTCTAATTCATTATTTTGTAATATTTAAACCTGATACTAGGCGTAGCCATTTTGGCGAGTTTATAGGTTGCCTGGTTATCGGGTTATTTGTATTTTTGATCACCAACCCTTGGAGTTATATATTATGGGCAGTGAAAATTCAGATTCGATTATGTTACTGGATGATGATATGACCGATGCATCTTTTGCAATCGGTGAAATAGATTTAGAAAAAATGGAAGTAAAACATACCACCGATGCACGCCGAAAATTAGAGGCACGCAAAGATGAGTTTTTATTAAAAAAGGAGATGCAAGAGTTTGACTTTAACTTTGATGACGATTAATTAAAAAGGCACCTTTATTAATTTTTTTCTGTAGTACAGGTGCCTCATAACATCACAAATAATAATTATTATCATACGTGCAATAAGTTCAAGCATGCAATAAGTACAAACATTAATATGCTTTAAACACTTGTAAGAGTGATTCCCTCAGTATTCTTTTGAGCGCTCTATTAAACCCCTTATGATAACAAACCTTAAAACCCCTTTGCGAACGTCTAAAGCAGCGTCTTTATTAACAAGACACAAAGAAAGAATACCCTTGGGTATGAGGTCATCTGAGGCAGGGTGCCGACGCAGAGCGTATAGGGATATATTGACAGCGTGTATCATACTCAAGGGTATTCTTTTCAACTGTTTCGGTAGTCACTATTCATTTAAAACGCTTTTAATCATCCTTCAAACTGCGCCTTCAAACCGCGTCTTCAAACCATGCCTTCAAACATCATTTAGGTTTTTTTATTAATAGCCTTTAAGAAAAATCGCACTTCTGGCTTAAATTTCTTGCTAGCCTACCAAGACACTCATCCATTAGTAGAGTGTTTTAAGGATTTTTAATAAAGGTTTTTTTTCATTTAACGTGTGTGGTTTTATTTTTTTATGTCGTTAACTCACAGCATGTTAATGATATGCACCCTAAATTTACTTTAAGAAAATGAGAAGCTATTATGATAAAAGAATTAACCGTTACAGACGTGCAGAATATTTCTGGTGGTGTGATTGATCGTTTTAATGTGAGAGCATTATTTGAAGAGATCAGTCGTTCTATTCCTGAGTCAGACGGTGCGCCACGTTCATCTTCAACCTTTACTGGAAGTTCATCACGAACAACGATCAGTAATCGTGTTGTATCTGAAAATGGCGACTCAATGCGTACATTTTCACGCGAAACAATGAGCCGCCCGTTAACGCTAGACGATCTACGCAGCAGCTTTGGATTTTAGTTTTTGTTGTTACCCCGCCTAAATAAGTTTAGGTGGGGTGACTGTCAAACGAACAGCGTTATTACATGTAAAAAAGTTAAAACCTACTTTAAAATATGTTTAAAACTATTTAATTGTGATGACGTGTTTGCTTCTGTTGGGAAGTTGTCCGGTACAGGAATGTCTACCTTGTTTGTAGCAGCCCACTGGGTGCCACGCTGTAATGTGGTAATAAAACCCGTACAGGCCATAGCAACGTCATCGTGCCCTAAAGTGGTATGAAAAATACGCCCTTTTTTATAATCAATAACGGCAAGTACAGGCTGATTTTTTTGGGTGATTTGTTCATCAAACGCGTAAGCTAAAATAGTCATATTTTTGGCAGGCCCACGTAATTTCCCATACAGTTCGTCTTCAGTATGTAACCATTTTTTAGGGATACCTTGCATAATCGGGTGGTTGGGTAAGCGTGTTTCTATTACAAACTCGGTGCGCTTACCGTGTGATCCACTCTCGCCTTTACTTGGGTCTTTAATCACAGTGCCTTTATCATCTAAATACACATACGGGCCGCTTTTTTCATTGCGCCCGCCCCAGCCGCCAAAGGCGGTCATTTCGTTATAGGCTTTCCAATTGGGCCAAGCATTATTGGCCGCATGCACAACAACCAAGCCACCGCCATTGGCGACAAAGGCTTCTAATTTTATTTGCGCATCAATCGTCAGTGGGGCTGCACCGTAACCAAAATTAGAGACAATGACGTCGTAATTGGCAAAGTCAGGTGAAAAGTTCACGTCTGTTTTGTTTTGCTTCCAATCTTTTGTGTTGTTATCAATAAATTTAATCGTATTGTTTGGGTCAATTTTTTGTGCATATTCACCCAGCTTAAATGTGTGTTGTGTGGTGGTTATGTCCACATCAAAACGCTGTGTATCGTTAAGCATTTTAGCCATCATGCGTGAGGTTTTTGGCCACATTACATGGTTGTTTTGGCCTTCTATAATAAGCGCTTTAATTTTGGGCTGCGCCTGTGCGGGTTCTTTAACAGCGATATGCGTTTTACAGCCACTGGCTAAAATGGCCGCGGCCAATAAGCCCATTGTGAGTAGAGGTTTAATAGTTAACATGTTTATCCTTTAAAGCTATACGGCTTAACATGGTTAAACCGTATGAAAAATAGAAAGTGGTGACCGGCTTATGCCGAGTGATAAATATCCAGCTGCAAGCCATAATCAGCTATTTTTTTGCCATTAGCATTGCGTGCTTACTGTCATTGTAACCAGATAACTAATACAGATAACTAATATAGAAAGCTGACATAAATAGTTAACATACATGGTTAATAAAAACAGCTATCAACAACTAATAAGCTAGCGTGTAATGTATTAATGTCATTAGCGTTAACACTTGGCTAATGACATTGCTCCAACCGTATATTATTTAACTTGTAATGCTTTGTATTGCGTTACGTAATCATCTGTACGTTTGCGTAAGTCGGCTAATACTTTTTGGTGTTGACTTAATTTTGCTAAGTTGGTTAGTTCTTCCGGGTCAGTTTTAAGGTTATATAATTGCTCAAAATTATTTTCTTTTACAAAACGCACATACTTCCATTGCTCTGTTCTTACGCCAACCATCGGCGGGATGGGCGCTTTATTTGGCTCAAAAGTATGCTCAAAGAAAAAGTCTTCACGTAGCTTTTGGTGTTTACTGCTTAACAGCGGCGCAACCGATTGCCCTTGATACGTACTTGGTTGAGGTAAACCTGCTAAATCCAGCATGGTGGGGGCTAAATCGATATTTAACACCATTTGGTCACGTTCTTGGCCGTGCGATGCGGGGTTGCGTGGGTCATATACAATCAGCGGTACGCGTAGGTGCTCCTCCCAACCAAACCACTTGCCGGCTAGCTGGCGCTCGTTAAGGTTAAAGCCGTTATCACCGGTGTAAATAATAATGGTGTTGTCGGCAATACCTAAGGCTTCTAGCTTTTTAGTGATCATGCCCAC
>CAKZUG010000131.1 GCA_937920545.1 uncultured Saccharophagus sp. | reverse complement strand
TCATTCATTTATGGACACCTTAGCGGCTTCTTTTAACGGTTTGCCGCAGGACACTACCGAGCAAAATCTCCAAGCGCGTAGCCGTGGCGTATTACTGATGGCACTATCGAATAAAATGGGCTATTTGGTATTAACAACCGGTAACAAGAGTGAGGTGGCGGTGGGGTACTCGACATTATATGGTGATATGGCCGGTGGTTTAGATGTACTTAAGGATATTCCTAAAACGCAAGTTTATGCGTTATCACGTTACCGTAATACATTGGGTTATGTCATACCTAATGCCGTTATTGATAGGCCGCCATCGGCTGAATTGGCTCCGGACCAAAAAGATGAAGACTCGCTGCCAGCGTACCCAATTTTAGATCAAATTTTAGAGCTATACATTGAGCAAGATGTCAGCGCCCACGATATTATCGCCAAAGGGTTTTCTCAAACCGATGTGTTACGCGTTGTGCGTTTAGTAGATGTTAATGAGTATAAGCGTCGGCAAGCGCCTGTGGGTATTCGTGTTAGCCAGCGTGCATTTGGACGGGATAGACGTTACCCCATCACTAATGGCTGGAAAATAGGCGTGTAAGATAGTGGGCGTGTAACATGATAGGTATGCGGTGAACAGTGAAAGCTTATAGCAGTATTGTTATTGTTTAGGCGAGTTGATGTATCACATCTAGCGCTGCTACACGATAAGCTTCCGCAAAAGTCGGAAAATTAAACGTTGTTTCAACAAACATATCGACATTGGCATGGTTGATAATGGCCATTTGGCCAATGTGTATGAGCTCGGTTGCACCTTCGCCGACAATCATTACGCCCAGTACTTTTTTATCGTGCGCATTGACGACAATTTTAAGTAAGCCATTAGTCACATCTGAAATTTGCCCTCGGGCAATTTCATCGAAGTCGGCTTTGCCAATAATAATGTGGTCGAACTCTTTACGCGCTTGTGTTTCGCTTAAGCCTACCGATGATAGCTCAGGAATAGAGTAAATACCCGATGGAATAACTGTGCTGGCTAAACTGCAGTTTAAACCCAATGCATTGCAGCTTGCTCTACGACCTTGCTCCATAGAGGCTGATGCTAATGAGGGCGGGCCAATAACATCGCCTGCAGCATATATGTTATCAATCTTAGTTTTAAGGTTATGGTCTACTTCTATAATGCCACGCTCACTAAGCGATAGGCCCGCATTTTCAATGCAAAGGTTATCCACATTGGCAATACGCCCAGCGGCGCACAGTAATTTTTCGCTTTTAACGATTTTCCCGCAGCTAAGCTCAACCTCAACGGCGTCGATCCCATTCCATTCGCAGCGCGTGATATTTGATTCGCCCAACCAAGTGCCCCCCATACGATCGAATTCGTCGGTAAATTTTGCGGTTAGGTCATCATCTAAAAACCCCAGAGGGCTAGGATATTTGTCGATCATGGTTACTTTTGTTCCAAGCGCCTGAAAAATAGTGGCATATTCGCTCGCGATCACGCCCCCACCCAATACGGTCAAGCTTTTGGGGATGTACATCATGGATAAAATAGAATCGCTATCCAGTAAGTTTTCATGGTCGATGGGAATATTCTCAGGTGTACGCGGATGCGACCCCGAGGCGATAATAATATGATTGGCGGTGAGTGTGAGGGTATCTTGCTGTATGCGTGTAATTTCGAGTTGCGTATTGCTAATAAATTTGGCTCGCCCATGAATAAGTTCGACATGTGTGCGGGCAATTTGCTTGCGCATGTAGGTGTCATGTTTAGTGAGTACGGTATTTAGCCTGTCAATAAGTGTTTCTAGCTCAGTATCCTCTCGTAGTTTAAATTGCGCTAATTGTGCGTTTAAGCGCATATTATTAACGCGCAATGCGTTTTCTCTTAATGTTTTAGAGGGGACTGTTCCCCTGTATACGCATGACCCGCCTAGACCTTTATCACGCTCAATTAAAGCAACGCTCATATTTTGTGATGCCGCTTGAATGGCTGCTTTTTGACCTGCTGGACCACTGCCAATAACGATCAAATCAAAATGTTGTTTATTCATGTGCGCATCGTCTCAACGGTTTGTAGAATGTTATCGTATTTTTCAAACAGGGTATCGATTTCGTCTTCATATAAATTGAGCAAGCCAAATATAGGGTGCTCTTTAATTTGTGTGGTATGTTCATTTGTCCCGTTGTAGTAATTCGCCAGTGTTGTGCCTGCAACAGCGATATGGGTTTGCATGGCGTGTTCATGTTCTTGGTCATATTTATCAAAATAAATAATGACATGCTGTACGCTAAGTGGCATTTCCCACGCTGAGACTAGCCGGCTGCTCATTAAGCGGGCAAATTTTTTGGTCAGTATGTCGGCAAAATGTTTGTCTAAAGTGATGTTTTCTTTTTCGCACACTTCAAATGCCGTATGTAAGATCATTGGTTTGCCAATATCACTGAGTAATCCACCTAAAAAAGCGGCTTCGACATTTTTACGGCAGCTGCGAGCGACCTCTTTAGACCAGAGAGCACTTTTAAGCGAGCTAATCAAATAATCATCTATTTCGCTGTTGAAACCTGGTGCATGAAACAATGACGCGTTAACGGATGTAGCGAGTGCTATTTCACCAATGGTGTTCAGACCTAAGCGTGTTATAGCTTGCTGCATGGATACAATCGAGCTGTTTGGGCTGTATGTGGCTGAATTGGCGACACGGATAATATGAGCTGCCAATGTTTGGTCTGATTGGACCAGTTGTGCCAGAGCTTGCGCTGATGACTCATTGTCTTGAGTTAGTCGTACTACTCGGTTAGCAACATCAGGAAGAAGGGGGATATCAAGGTTATTTGTTTTTATACGGTCAAGGATAATACTTGAAATGGTGTCAGCCTGTTTGTTCGCTATTTCTGTTTGAGTATCCACCGGCGCTGTCCTAGTTAAGTCGTAAGGCTTGATATCACTGTTTTCATTCATTTTTGTTGCGTATTGAAAAGCCGATACGTATCCGCTAATGAGATGTTAATCAGTGTGTTTAATTACTCGTTACAGAGTATCTTTACAAGACGTACCTTAAATCTAGCAGGTTATTTAACCTTCGCGTTGTATTTATGAGTATTAAGTTAAGAGTAAATGTTAAACCGGTTAGTGCGTTAAGCGCTAATGGTTTAACATTTGTTGGTATGGCGCTTTTTAAGAGGAGCAGCTGACTGCGACACTTTGAACGTGGCTTGCCGGAAGCGTTGCAAAGGCCTGATAGGCTTTTTGTTGAGTGAAAGGTTGGCTTAATGCGCGCGATAAATTATGCAGTATAGTGTAATCATCGTATTTGTAGGCAGCTTCAATGGCTTGCTGTGCGTAGCTATTACGTAGCGTGTAAATAGGGTTTGATGTTTCCATTATGCTGGTGCTCTGGCGTATGTCAGTATTTTGCTTCAAAAGAGTCGCGTATTGATTGAGCCATGTTTGCCACTGTGGTGTATCTATCGGCTTTTTACTGGCGCGAGACAGGCTGATTAGCGCAGCGTGCGTGTCTGGTTTATCATCGATTATACTTTTTGAAAATGCGGTTAATGCATTAAATGTTAATGTGTAATCACTTTGATCTGTTCTCATTTGTGTCAGCAATTGCTCTACACAAGGTTGCGTGCCATCGATAGTTTCATTTAGACCTACTTTTTTAAGCATATCGTGTGCATAGACTTGGTTTAACGTGCGCTCATAACTGGCCAATGTTTTTTTCGTGATGTTAGTCTCAAGTAATGGGCTCATGGCATAGGCCAGTGTGTGTAAATTCCAAAGGCCAATATCAGGTTGGTTTTGGTATGAGTAACGCCCTTGATGGTCGGAGGTGTTGCAGATATGTTGCGGATTGAAGCTTTCCATAAAGCCATATGGGCCGTAATCGAGGGTTTCACCCAAAATAGACATATTGTCAGTGTTCATGACGCCGTGACAAAAACCAACCGCTTGCCATTTAGCGATTAAGCTTGCTGTGCTATCTACGATATTTTGAAATAAAGCATCGTAGGGGGCAGTGCTATTGGTCAGCTCAGGGTAATAGTGTTGAATAACATAATCAGCGAGTGTGCTTAAATGTTGATGCTGCTTCGTGTGAAAGAAATATTCGAAAGACCCAAAGCGAATATGCGTTTTTGCTACACGGGTTAACATGGCGGCAGGTTCAACCTTTTCACGCGTAACGGGGTTGTCACCTTTTATAATGCATAACGAGTGCGATGTAGGAATACCTAAACCACGCATGGCTATACTTGCAAGGTGCTCTCTTATGCACGACCGCAGAACGGCATGTCCATCACCAAAGCGTGAATACGGTGTTTGCCCTACCCCTTTTAGATGAATATCAACACGACCTTGTCGTGTTGAACGTTCCCCTAATAGTACACCGCGCCCGTCACCAAGTTGAGGTGAGTACCCGCCAAATTGATGCCCCGCATAGACCATGGCTACAGGCAGGGGGTCATAGTTGTTGTTCCCACTCAAATAATGTTGGAGGTCTGGACTTAATCTCTCTGGGTTTGATAACTCAAGGAGTTGGGCTGTCTCAGTATCAAAAGCCACCAGCTTGGGGTTGGTTAATGCTCTAGGTAAAACAGGTTCAGAAAAAGCGCGGCCAAGATTAGAAAATACATGTGATAACTTCATCATATTTGGGTGTCTAGGTGATGGATGTAAAAAGGTGGGGGAGTATACGTGCTGTCTTACGGGAGGTATGCAATATTAACTAAAATGAATAAAGGGGTTTTTTACAGGTCACCTGCAAGGACACCTTTTGAGTGTGTTTGAATGACACTCAAAAGGTGTGGGTTATGCTGTTATTTTAATTTAAAGGCGATAGGTAGCGTAAAACTATAAGGGTCGCCAGAGACGCTATCAGGAACAGCGGGGAAGGGGCTGGCTCGCTTAACCGCGCGACGTGCTTCATTTGTCAGTGAGTTAAATTCAGACTCTTCGAGTACAACAATATTGACAACTTTGCCTCCGCGATTGATGGACACTTTTAACCTTACATTGCCTTCTTGGCCGCGGCTTACTGCTCGTTGAGGATAACGCAAATACTGGTATGTCCATTTTTGTAGGCGAGCAATGTACATTGTTTGTGTTAATAATGATTCGGCTGTAAAGCTATCGTCATCGCTATCTTGTTCGGCTCTAGCGGGTTGCGCTTCGAGTAGTGCACTAATTGCGTCGTCAAGTGATGAGGGGGCTGTAGTGGGTATTTCTTCAGCTGGTTTAAGTGTTTCTACGACGGCTTTTGTATCAGCAACTTTATTGGTTGGTTTTGGTTTTGGTGTTTCTGGTTTAGGTTTTGATGGCTTTTTAGGCGTAGTCGCTACGGCAACTTCTTTTTTAGGCGGTGTAGGCTTTATTTTTGGTTTTTCGATTTTAGGTTTAGGGATGTTCACTACGGGTTTTGTTGCCGCTGTTGTGGCGGCGGCTGAAGCACTTGCAGCGGCAAGTTTTTCGGCTAGGATCGCATTCGTGGTGTTTTGTACTGCTGCAATACGTCCTTCTGTTGGCGTCGTCGCGTTAAATCGTGCAACTAGCTCGCTGTCGGCATTACCATTAGACAGTATATTACTTCTAAAAGTAGATGATAGAGGAACGGGGCCTATCCATGTTCTCAGTAATAGGTCAAAGAATGTTTTATCTTGTATAGTGCCAAGTTTGACATTATTAAGTTTGACAACCACATCATTGTTGCGTCTTTCGACAGAAAGTATATCGCCTTTAAGTAGCCTGATTTTCAGCATATTGCTGAAGTCAGCCATATTTTGTGCTTGTTGCGTTAATTCAAGAGAGCTGGCGTTAATTGCCATGCCTTCAATCCACATACGTTTGAAGCGCCTTGATTGCATTTTTTCAGGAAGTGCGCGTATTTCAATGCGTTTAGGTTCATCTGCAAGCAGAACAGATCGAGCATCAGAGGAAGGGGTATTAACAAATAAGCCAGCAAGAAATTGGTCTTTACCTAGCTCTGTGTGTAAGGCGACACCATTGAGCGTGGTGGACGCGTGTGTTAATTGCGTTGCTAAAATACAAAAAAAACTGATTAAAAATGGCGGTATAAATTTAATTCGCTGCATATACATCCCGTTACGTTTACTGAATCAATTGTCATATCTAATGGTGTTGTTACTTATTTAAGAGCAAATTCATCATATGAGATGAGTTGCCATGATGAGCATCAATCAAAGTTGTTAAAAGTTTAGTCCAAATACACTATTCAAAGTAGCCGCCAAAATGTAGAGCTTCATTTAAAGGTGGCTATTGCCTTTAATGAGACTTTAACATCAAGGTGATATAATTTGTTCCATTTTATTGCGTTAAGAGCACCAATAAAAATGCAGAAAGCTATTTACCTATAACTGAGAGCACCTTAATAACTTTAGCCTTTATCGTCTTATTTATCTATTAAACTGGGTTTAACGGGTTAAGTAAGTCGTTTTGACTGTATCTCAATCGTATTGCTAAGTATGCATACAGCCTTAATGAATCATTTATGTGATTATTGGTTATAAAAGTAGTATTGAGGCTTTTAGCTGATTTTTTTGAATATAACATTACGTTTCGCTACATTCTAGAGTTGTTGGTAGATATATTGTGTTTTTCTATTTTTGTTAAATTATTGGTCATAATGACACTGTTGAAATACCGTATTGATGTATAAAATATGGCTTACAGCATACCCTAAAATATATTTATAATCGGCAATAGGGTGGCGGTGGAAAAGTTGGGTGGGATGTATTTTTCATGACAGAAAGGTATTTGTATATGGTAATAATGCACCTTCGTTTTACTTTAAATACCCTTATGAGTTTAAAACTGTTTTAATATTGGTGAAATAAGGTACGGTGTAATGTGTGCCAGCTGGTGCAGCTTTTATTCTTTATCTCATCAGCATAAAGTCAATGAAGTGCAGGTGAGTCTGGTTATACGCCTTGGATTTTGGCTGTAATTCAAATAGTTGTATTCTAAAATTAGCTTTGCTTTAACGTATAAGCTTGGCGTTAAACCTAAACCTAAACCTATTTGGTGTGGATCCTAAGTGCTGTGTGGATGTTTTATTTTACATATAAACCTTCAAACCCCTTTTGATAAGATACCGAATTAAGGGGAGTGAGTATTTGCCCGGTTAATTGGTGGGTGAGAGTGCGTCTATATCGCTAAAATCATTAGAGTAGAATGGGTCATACTTTTTACGGGTGTCAAATTTGATAGTGGGTCGTTTATCAAATAGCCCAAGTGTCGCGTAACTCAAAAGTGTTTTTTGTAGTTCAAAATTAAATTCAAAATCGAACGCCCCATCTTTAAGTGCTGGGTAATCTGGGTAGTTAGCTTCCAGTATTTGAGCCGCTGTGTTCGCTAACTCTTGCTTGCCAAGCATAAAGTAGCCCATGGCCATTGTGGCTAACGCATCGGGAACGGCTGGCGTACCCTGCATGTTTTCAACAACAAAGCGCCCTCGGTTTGCTGCTGCTAGATAAGCTTCACGTTTAAAGTAGTAGTTGGCAACGTTTATTTCACTTCTTGCCATCACATTTTTAAGGTATGTCATGCGCTTCTGTGCATCAAGAGCGTAAGGGCTGCTGGGATAAGCGCTTAAAAATTGGCCGAAATAATTGAATGCGTCACGTGCAGTACCAATATCTTTTTGGGTAATATCAACGGGCGAGAAGGAGTTAACCGCGCTGTCTTGGCTATAGCTGGAAATGCCACGCATGTAATAAGCGTAATCTATATTACGGTGCTGTGGGTTGAGCCGAATAAACCTATCGGCTGAGGCAATGGCCAGTTCAAAATCGTCGTTTCTAAAGTTGGCGTAAATGAGCTCTAATTGTGATTGTTCGGCATATAATCCAAACGGGTAAAATTCTTCTAAGAGCCCTAGGTATTCAATAGCACGCTCCCAGTTACTAACGCGTAAAGCATCTTGCGCAAGTTCGTATACTTCTTTTTCGCTTTTTGTTTTACGGCTATTTGATGAGCTACTGCATCCAGCAACAAGTGTGAGCCCGATAAAGAATACTGTAAGTAGCGTGTTGTTAAATATACTTTTCATACTGTTGTAATAACCATTTTTGACAAAAAAGAACGCGATTTAAACATGTCTATGTATTAAATAACGTGTACATAATAATATAAGCGGTAAAAATATAAGCGGTAAAAAAGAGTAAATACCTGTTACTTGGCTTAAACATGATTATAATGCGCTAAATTTATTGTTTAAAGCCGATGTTCAGGTCTTCCCAGCCTTATTGTGTTGTACCGAATCCATACGAGTTTAAAGCACCACACCTATTGGTACAATCACTATGTTACAAGAACACGATTTCTCATGTACAGTCGACCTTGCCGACGCTGGTACTCGTTTAGATCAAATTTGCGCGCTTGCGTTCCCTCAATTTTCACGTGCGCGCATTCAACAGTGGATTAAATCCGGTGATTTGAGAGTAAACGATATGGTCGCCAAGCCTAAGCAAAAAGTGGTGGGCGGTGAATTTATTACATTAAAAGCTGAGTCAGAAGAGCAGACGGTATGGCAGCCTGAGCCTATGGACTTAAATATTGTTTATGAAGATGATGATATTATTGTTATAAACAAACCCGCTAATTTAGTTGTACATCCAGCGGTGGGTAATTGGAGTGGTACTTTATCTAATGGATTACTTCACCACTGCCCAGCGTTATCTCATGTTCCGCGTGCAGGTATTGTGCACCGTTTAGATAAAGATACTACGGGTTTAATGGTTGTGGCGAAAACACTTACAGCCCAAACAGCATTGGTTAAGCAGCTTCAGGCGAGAACGGTATCTCGGCATTATCAAGCTATTACATTACACGAGCTGCCTAATTCTGAATTTACTGTCGATATGCCTATTGGACGGCACTCTCAAGTGCGCACTAAGATGGCTGTGGTAAATGCGGGTGGTAAGCCTGCTATTACTCATGTCGATGTATTGCAGTTTTTGAAAGGTTTTACGCATGTTCATTTACAGCTCGAAACAGGGCGAACGCATCAGATTCGAGTGCATTTAGCTTACCGCGGTTTTCCGCTTGTAGGGGATCAGGTGTATGGTAAAAAAGCATTACCACTAAGTATTCGTCAAGCGAATCCACATTGGGCCGAGGTTCAGCGTTTTCCTCGCCAGGCATTACACGCTTGGCGCTTGTCACTTGCTCACCCTATTACAGGTGCTACGTTATCTTGGGAAGCGCCGTTGCCTGAAGATATGCAGCAGCTGTTAGCGCGCTTACAAGATGACTGATCATAGGCTGCCACAGCTAATTACCCCTGATTGGCCCGCCCCAGCATCAGTGAAAAGTATTATTACCACCCGAGTGGGCGGGGTTAGCTTACCGCCTTTCGAGAGTTTCAATACTGCAATACATGTTGGTGACAGCAGGCATCACGTTGATCACAATAGGCGTACTTTATCGAGAGAAATAGGGTTGCCTATTTACTTTCTTGATCAGGTACACGGTGATGACATTCATATTTTAAACGCCAGTGCAATTTCCGTGTCTAACGAATGCCCGGTTAAGGCCGATGCTGTTTATAGTTCTGACGTTAATCAAGTGTGCGCTATTCAAACGGCAGATTGCCTGCCTGTATTCATATGTAACAAAGCCGGAACAAAAGTTGGTTTGGTGCATGCTGGTTGGCGTAGTTTAGCAATGGGGCTTATTACAAAAACTATCACTCTGTTTAATGAGCCTCCAGGCGATTTACTTGTTTATTTAGGCCCGGCTATTTCTAGCGCACATTTTGAAGTCGGTAGTGATGTTGTTGCGGCTTTTACTTTGTTAGCTAAGAAACAATCTTGGGGGGAGCCCGTAGACTTTGCTGTGTCTCCGATTGATGATAATAAATATTATGTGAATCTCTATGCTTTGGCTAAGCATGAGTGCGTGAATGCTGGGGTGAATGAGCCTGATATTTACGGCGGAGATTATTGTACCTTTTCAGACGCTTCTCGCTTTTATTCATACAGGCGAGAAGGTCGATGTGGCCGTATGGCCAGCCTAATTTGGTTGGCTGGCTAGATATGTTTGATCTTTGATAGAGTAGCTAAGATGCGCAACTGTTTGACTGCTCCAGTCGGACATTAAATGCTTGAAATCATCTAGATTTGACTCAAGTGTCGATATTTTAGCTGTGCGTCTTGTTTTTTCTCTGTCGGCATACTCGGCTAATATAATACCTTTTGGCGTGGTAACTTTCATTGAAAAGTCAGCCATGCCTGATTGTAAAACGTAACGTTTTTTAATCTCATAATCGGGTGCATAAATAAATATGTCAGTCAAAGAGGGTGAGAAAACAATATCCGCAGCATTTTTAGTGTTAACGATATTGAAATTTCGCGATACCTTTACGACGCTTTCTAACTCATCTTTTAGTGCGTGCTTATATTTACTGAGAATTTTTTTTCTGTAATTTTTTGACGTGTCTTTTTTGAATTTATGCATCCACTGGCGACTAAACGTGGTTTTAGCATTCGCTACATATACATTTATTTCTCGATTTGTAATAGCGGTTAACTTAGAGGCTTTAATATCGATTAAAGCATGGTCAAGGTTAAATTGATTAACGAACTTTTGTTCTGCAAAAGTGCTCGCTGCCGCTATTGATAAACATGAAATACAAAATCCATTAATGATATTTTTTATCATTGCTTTTTTCATACCTTCTCCTTAAGCAAAATGAGTCTTACCTATATATGAGATGCTGTTGAGACTATTGATACAATAAAATGTGTATTGAGTGAGTATAGTACAAGCTTAAATATGTCATGTTACAATGGCGCGAAAAGCAGAAAATTTATTATTAGTGTTCTTACCTGCCAGCCAAGTCACATAGTAAGATGTATTAGCTTGACAAGATAGCTTGTTTTTATTGTTTTATGTTATAAGAAACACGTTAGCTATTTCTATTTATTTTTAGGCTATGTTTCTATTATTAATATTATATTCTTTTAGTTTATGGTCTTACTTTTGACGTGCTTCAACTCGTATTTATTTTATCCTTTCTTGCAAATTCATTTACAAACCCAACATACCTACTAACAATATTATTAAGAAATAAAAGGTAAGTTTATTATGCGTGTTGATAAATTAACAAATCAGCTTCAGCAGGCCTTGTCCGATGCTCAGTCGTTAGCTGTAGGGCAAGATCATGCTCAAATAGAAAGTGTGCATTTAATTAAAACGTTGCTAGATCAACCAAATAGCTCTGCACGATCACTTTTATCTCAAGCCGCATTTGATGTTGCCGGTCTACGCAATACATTAATTAAAGCGTTAGATGATGTTGCCATTATTCAAAACCCAACGGGTGACATTACCATGTCGCAAGATCTCACTCGTTTGCTCAACCTTGCTGATAAATACGCGCAAAAAGTGGGTGATAAATTTATTTCTGTGGATGCGGTTTTGTTTGCCGGTTTGTCTGATACCACAAGCCGTGCAGGTAAGCTGCTAAATGAATTTGGCAGTTTAGACCAGTTAAAACAGGCGATAAAAAAAGTAAGGGGCGGCGAAAAAGTCGATAGCCCCGAAGACGAATCGAATCGTCAAGCGCTTGAGAAATACACTGTTGATCTCACCGCGCGAGCCGAAATGGGCAAGCTGGACCCTGTTATTGGCCGTGATGATGAAATTCGCCGCACTGTACAGGTACTACAGCGCCGCACAAAAAATAACCCTGTATTAATCGGTGAGCCAGGTGTGGGTAAAACAGCCATTGCTGAAGGCTTAGCCCAGCGTATTGTTAACGGTGAGGTGCCGGAGGGGATTAAAAATAAACGCTTGTTATCTCTAGATTTAGGTGCGTTATTAGCCGGTGCAAAATTTAGGGGCGATTTTGAAGAGCGTCTCAAATCGGTACTTAACGAGTTATCTAAAGAAGAAGGGCGGGTTATTTTATTTGTAGATGAACTGCACACCATGGTGGGCGCTGGCAAAGGTGAGGGCGCAATGGACGCCGGTAATATGCTCAAGCCTGCTTTGGCAAGAGGCGAATTACATTGTGTGGGTGCCACCACGCTCAATGAATACCGCGAGTTTATTGAAAAAGATGCGGCCTTAGAAAGACGCTTTCAAAAAGTGCAGGTAGACGAACCCACAGAAGAAGACACCATTGCTATATTGCGCGGTTTAAAAGAACGCTATGAAGTGCATCATGGTGTAGATATTACCGATGCCGCCATTATTGCTGCGGCTAAATTATCTCAGCGTTACATTACTGATAGGCAGCTACCCGATAAGGCGATAGACCTTATTGATGAGGCCGCCTCACGCATTCGTATGGAGATAGATTCTAAGCCCGAAGAAATGGATAAATTGGAACGCCGCTTAATTCAGCTTAAAATAGAGCGTGAAGCGGTGAAAAAAGAGACGGATCAGGCATCGCTTTTACGGTTAGAAAAAATTGAAACCACTATTACTGATATCGAAAAAGATTTTGCCCGTTTAGATGCTATTTGGCGCAGTGAAAAAGCCGTTGTACAAGGTGCTCAAGGGATCAAAACACAGCTAGAAAAGGCGCGTTTAGATTTTGAATCGGCAAAGCGTGCAGGGGATTTAGCGCATATGTCTCAATTACAATACGGCGTGATTCCCGACCTTGAAAAACAATTGGATATGGCGGGTAAGGCCGAAACGCACGATATGCAATTACTTCGCAACCACGTGACAGAAGAAGAAATCGCAGAAGTGGTCTCGAAATGGACAGGTATTCCCATCAATAAAATGCTTGAGGGCGAGCGCGATAAGTTATTGCGTATGGAAGATGACTTGCATGGTCGCGTGGTAGGCCAAGAAGAATCCGTTGTTGCGGTATGTAATGCCGTGCGGCGCTCCCGTGCGGGTTTGTCAGACCCCAATAAACCCAATGGTTCGTTTTTATTTTTAGGGCCAACAGGTGTGGGTAAAACGGAGTTATGTAAAGCGTTATCGACTTTTTTATTCGATACCGATGACTCCATGATACGCATAGATATGTCTGAATTTATGGAAAAGCATTCGGTAGCAAAGTTAATTGGTGCGCCGCCGGGTTATGTGGGTTACGAGCAAGGCGGTTATTTAACAGAAGCGGTAAGGCGTAAACCGTACTCGCTTATTTTGCTTGATGAAGTCGAAAAAGCGCACCCCGATGTGTTTAATATATTGCTGCAAGTATTGGATGACGGTCGTTTAACGGATGGTCAAGGGCGCACAGTTGATTTCAGAAATACCGTTATTGTGATGACGTCAAACTTGGGCTCGTCGGCCATACAAGATATCGCACAGAATAAAGCATTTGACACGATTAGCTTTGATGAAGATGATGATGACAGCCGCAACCAGCATAAGTATACGGCCATGAAAGAGGCTGTTATGGAGGTAGTATCGAATCACTTTCGGCCTGAATTTATTAACCGAATAGATGAATCTGTGGTATTTCATCCGTTAGAACGCGATCAGATTAAAGGGATTGCCACCATTCAGCTTGCTACATTAGAGGCTCGTTTGGCTGATCAAGATATTAAGCTTGATATGGATGAAGACGTGTTGGATAAATTAGCGCAGGCCGGGTTTGATCCTATTTATGGCGCAAGGCCATTAAAGCGTGTGATTGTGCAGTTAATCGAAAACCCTCTGTCGCAATATTTATTGCGAGGTGACTTTGTTGCGGGCGATACGATAAAGGCGTCACTTGATGACGATGATATTATGTTTGTTAAGGCATAACGTTAAATGACCTATCGAGTGCGCTGTGTGTGCCGCTGTAAATTATAAGTAAGTATGTGTCGCTGTGGCGTCGCCTATTTGAGGCGTCACGGTGAACACTTTTACCTATTACTACCACCCATTACTATTACCTATTACTTCGCCCCGTTAATATTATCCATGATTGTTCATAAATCGAATTATTTATAAATGTAGCTTTGTTGATTGTTTTTTATCAAAAATGCATGACTTTTCTTGACTTGTGCGTATGTGCTGCCAAAATAGCCATTAATAATTAAAGGGATTAATGTGAAAGCTTAAATGACAGACCAATCTGCTAAGCTTAAAGGCCATTCAACCAATGCCCTTTTCATTAATACTTCGCAAGAGGGCAATATCATGCGCTCTTCATCCTTGCTCATGTTTCACAAAACATAGCGTATTTTCTAAGTAGTAGCTGCCTTTATGTGATTTTAAGGCGCGCGCTGAATCTATTTGTTTACAGTTAACGCATAAAGCGTATGTAACACATTATTTAATGACCTAAGATTAATGACCTAAGAGGAATTACAGGTGGAAAAACTCTCCGGTGGAGATATTTTAATTCGGTCTCTCGCAGAAGAAGGCGTAGAGTATTTGTTTGGCTACCCAGGTGGCGCGGCTCTGCATATTTATGATGCTGTCTTTAGGCAAAAAGCGGTGCAGCATATTTTAGTGCGCCATGAGCAGGCTGCGACGCATGCGGCTGATGGTTATGCACGCTCAACAGGCAAAGTGGGCACCGTATTGGTGACATCTGGCCCAGGTGCGACAAACGCGATTACGGGTATTGCGACTGCCTATATGGATTCTATCCCTATGGTGGTTATTTCTGGTCAGGTTATGTCGGATAAAATTGGTGAAGATGCTTTCCAAGAGACCGATATGGTGGGTGTTTCTCGCCCTATTGTAAAACATAGCTTTTTAGTGCGCGATGCCTCTAAAATTGCCGAGACAGTTAAAAAAGCGTTTTATATTGCTTCGACAGGTCGCCCCGGTCCTGTTGTGATTGATATCCCTAAAGATATTACAAATCCGGTTGATAAGTTTGATTTTGATTACCCCGATAAAGTGAAGTTGCGTTCGTATACGCCCATTGCTAAAGGCCACACTGGGCAAATTAAAAAAGCAGCACAGTTATTATTACAAGCCAAACGCCCCATGATTTATGCTGGCGGTGGCGTAGTACAAGGCAATGCGAGTGAGCAGCTTATTGAGCTTGTGCGTCTTTTGAATGCACCATGTACCAACACGCTAATGGGTTTGGGTGCCTACCCCGGTTCTGATGAAAAGTGTGTGGGTATGTTAGGCATGCACGGTACGGTTGAGGCCAATATGGCGATGCACCATGCCGATGTGATTTTTGCTGTGGGCGCGCGTTTTGATGATCGCGTGACAAATACCCCATCAAAGTTCTGCCCGTCTGCCAAAATTATTCATGTTGATATCGATCCTGCTTCTATTTCTAAAACGGTTGCTGCCGATGTGCCTATCGTAGGTGCTGTTGACGCTGTGCTTGACGAGCTACTTGAAATTATTAAAGCCGAAGATGCAAAGCCCGATGAGCAAGCTTTGGCTCAGTGGTGGAAGCAAATAAATGAGTGGCGCGAGCGCTACAGTATTACGCAAACGCCGCGTTATGAAACAGGCGGTATGCTAAAGCCGCAAGAAGTGGTAAGTGCACTTTACGAAGTGACCAATGGCGATGCGTATATTTGTTCGGATGTCGGCCAGCATCAAATGTTTGCGGCGCAGTATTACCATTATGATAAACCGCGTCGTTGGATTAACTCAGGTGGCCTCGGCACAATGGGCTTTGGTTTACCTGCGGCAATGGGCGTGCAAATGGCACACCGTGATGCCAATGTTGTGTGTGTAACAGGTGAAGGCAGTATTCAGATGTGTATTCAGGAGTTATCAACCTGTGCGCAGTACAATTTGCCCGTGAAAATCATTTGTATCAATAACCAAGCCTTAGGCATGGTTCGTCAGTGGCAAGATATGCAATATGATAGCCGCTACTCTGAAAGTTTATACGAAGATTCACTGCCTGATTTTGTGAAGCTGATGGAAGCATATGGTCATGTAGGTATGAAAGTGACCAAGCGTGAAGAGTTAAAGCAAAAGTTAGAAGAATGTTTCGCCATGAAAGATAAAACTGTTTTCATGGATATTTATGTTGATCCTAATGAGCACGTCTACCCCATGCATATTGCCCCAGAAGGCTCAATGCGCGATATGTGGTTAAACAAAACGGAGAGAACATAAATGAAACGTATTATTTCTTTATTAATGGAAAACGAGCCGGGTGCGCTGTCACGTGTGGTTGGGCTTTTTTCTCAGCGTGGCTACAACATTGAGACACTAACCGTTGCACCAACAGAAGACGCATCGTTGTCTCGTTTAACATTAACAACCGCCGGTGATGATCATAAAATTGAGCAGATCACAAAGCATTTAAACCGCCTAATCGATGTGGTGAAATTGGTAGATCTGACTGAGGGCGCGCATATTGAGCGTGAGTTAATGCTCGTTAAAGTGCGGGCGACAGGTGCACAGCGCGCTGAAGTTAAGCGCTGTGTTGATATCTTTCGCGGTCAAATCGTGGATGTGACGTCGAGTGTGTATACCATCCAAATCACAGGCGCTAGCGATAAACTAGATTCATTTTTTCAAGCAGTAGGTGAGGCGTCTATTATTGAGGTGGTACGTTCCGGTGTATCGGGAATTGCTCGTGGTGAAAAAATACTAAGCTTGTGATTTTTTGAGCCTCAAAAAAGCTCGTGATAAGTGTCTTAATATTAAAAGCCAAGTCAGTGTTGACTTGGCTTTTTTTTGTTTGGAAATTGGTATTTATTATACAAAGGTAATGATGACTGTGTTGAACGACTTATTGCAGCAAGGAGCCGGCATTTTCCATTTCTTGCGACAAGTCAAACGCTTCTGTAGATTCTACACCGGAGTCTAGCCCTAATCGCTCAAATGCAGTCACGTGTGAATAGTCGGTTTCCTCTTTCATGCCTCGTGACTGAATGCTTGCTACTGTTACGATATCGGCATAATCGGCATTATCTATGATCCGTGTGTGGTCAACATAATTAAGCGGGATCGTGCGCAACTCGGTGGGAAAGTCCCACTCGGTTAGAATACGTACACCTAAGCTTGGGTGTATTTCTTTAATGATGGTTTCGAGTGTCATGCTGTCACGTAGAAGTGCTGTATGTTCTTCTGCGAAAGCCAGAACAGGCAGCACACCTATCTGATGCACCAAGCCTGCCAGCGTCGCTTTATCGGGTTGTAGGTTGGTGAATTGTTTGGCAAGCACGTTACACATGCCTGCTATTTCTGTTGATTGTGCCCATGTTTTTCTAAGGCGGTTATCCACAAAGTCGGATGTTGCCTGAAACATTTGCTCCATTGCAAGCCCAATAGCTAAATTACTGGTGTATTTCATACCGAGTCTACTGAGCGCCATATTTAAGTTTTCTATTTCTTTTGGGGCGCGAAGTATGGGGCTGTTCGCTATTTTTATGATGCGTGTTGTTAATGCGGCATCAGATTGGATAACATTACCAAGTTGAGATATTGTCGCATTTTCATTTTCGGCAATATCGCGCACTTTGAGTGCTATTTCAGGTAGTGTTGGGAGTATTAACTTGTCTTCGTTAATGGCTTTGTTAATTAATGCTTCAACGCGTGTAGAAAGTTCACTCATAATAGTATCTCAATCTAGCCTTGGTATATTTAAGGTATAGCATATGGCACGTCATGCCACATAATATCATTCGAACTATAAGAAAGGTTTTTATTACAAAAAATTAAATAATCTTCATATTCACTGTTGTCATATCTACGAACAACTTTACCTAGTGTGTCATTGCCTAGTTTTAGGTCATCGCCAATATTTGCGTAAAGTTTTGTATGGCACCTAATTCCTGTGGTGTGTTTTTTAATGGTAGCTTTATATTCCATTCTGGCAATGATTTCTTGGCCTGTATAGCACCCTTTTGTGAAAGAGATCCCGTCGGTTGTATGCATGTTTATATCGTGCGGTAATAAGGCCTCAGATAACGTATCTGTAATATCCACCAAGCCAGATTTTATCGCTAAATACTCGTAGTGTTGACGCGGGAGTATAGCTAAACTGCCCATAGCTGAAATACTATCTGCTTGCTGCTGAGTAAGCCAAGTTTCTTTCGGTATAGGATGTATGTTTATTAGAACTGAATTTATTTCAGTTAATTGATGCTGTAATTGCTCTGATATATCTGTTAGCGCAAAGCAGCCTAAATCAGCATTTATCGTTATGTCGACCTTAAAAAACACACTGTATTTCTTCAGGTTTTTTAATGCGTTTTGCTCGTTGCTGCTAGGTATGCGTAAATAAAAAAGCGTCTCAGTGACTTTAAATAAAATAAAATTACTGATGATTCGCCCTTTAGGTGTGCAGTGAGCGCCACGTATTGCTTGTCGATGACTCAGTTTAACGACGTCGCATGTTAATTGACCTTGTAAAAATTTTTGTGCGCCTTCTCCATTAACTTCAATAATCGAGTAATCCATTAGCGCAATCACAGTCGATATGTTTTGTTCTGTCTCTGCCTTTGGGGTTGTTATTGATGTCGATGTTAAGGCGGCCTTTTTATCGGTTATCTGCCATTTTTCCCAATTAAACATATTGTGTCCTCTAAAATGATAAGCCAGTGTATAATTACGCATCTAAATGAGCAAAGGTATTTCTTATGAGTGATATGTTAATGAATCAAAACCGCTTGAGATGGGCAAGTAGGCGAGGGATGTTAGAGCTTGATTTGGTCTTGGAGCCTTTCGTTAATAATATTTACCCCACTATTAGTGATAAAGATAAGGTGTTATTTGAATCGCTTTTAACGTGTGAAGATCAAGATTTATTTCAATGGTTTATGCGTAAAAGTGAACCAGAAAATCAAGATTTTAAGCACATTGTTGATGTTATTTTAAGCCATACGGGCTTACAGGCTTAGTCATGAAGGTGGCTAGTTATGCGGGTTAGCGCCCGTATAGAAATCACATCGGTTTCTGTTGTTTGGCTCGATATTATTTTTGGCTTATTGGTCATGTGCACAGGCATTATCATATGCGTACAAAATAGTGTGCATGCATCGTGGATTACTGTTGTTGCTCTTTCTGCAGCGGGCATGAGTTACTTTGCGTACCGGTCTGTTATTCAAGGCATTAGCAGTATTGTGTTTGGTGCTGCTGATAGCTATCTCGTCTTGAGGCACAATAAAATAAAGGTAGATGCATTTGCATTAGATTTTTTATCGAGTGGCTGCGTGGTTTTTACATTGCGTCTGGAGGAGAGTATACGTATTTGGCGATTAAGTATTGATCGTTTGCCTATTTGTCTTTTTCGAATCAAGCCAAGCTGGCCCGTCTGCAAAACAAACACTGATTTTCATTCAGTGTTTGTAGCGTGTAAGACTGGCCATATCAATAAGCTCGTTAATCGTTAATCGTTAATCGTTAATCGTTTCTTGTGCTGCAAAATTCGATGGTACGAGCACGGTGTCCTTTTTAATCTTAGCCAATTCGGGGTAATCCAGTGAGTAATGTAAGCCTCTACTTTCTTTACGCTGTGCTGCCGATTCAATTATCAGTTGGGCGACAACCGATAAATTGCGTAGCTCGATCAGGTCACTGCTGACTTTGTAGTTAGAGTAGTAATCATTAATTTCTTTTTGCAAAAGAGTAATGCGGTTGGCTGCGCGCTCTAAACGTTTTTTTGTTCTCACGATTCCCACATAGTCCCACATAAAACGCCTAAGTTCGTTCCAGTTATGCGAAATAACAACGTCTTCGTCTGAATCGGTCACGCGGGATTCGTCCCAATCAGGTACATCCGTATCTGTAGAGGCATGAGGTAGTAGGCTTATGATATTTTCGGATGCCGATTTTGCATAGACAATGCACTCAAGTAGCGAGTTACTTGCCATGCGATTCGCGCCGTGTAATCCAGTGAATGAAGCCTCCCCAATAGCATATAAATTATCCAGATCGGTTTGGCCCTGTTGGTTTACCATAATGCCGCCACAGGTGTAGTGAGCCGATGGAACGACTGGGATGGGGCTTTTTGTAATATCAATCCCAAACTCTTTGCACTGTTTGTAAACAGTTGGGAAGTGTGAGGTGATAAAATCATCGTCGCGGTGGCTAATGTCAAGATACACACAATCACTGCCTAAGCGTTTCATCTCATGGTCAATGGCACGGGCCACAATATCGCGGGGTGCAAGCTCGGCTTTGGGGTGAAATTTATGCATAAATTGATCACCGTTAGGTAATCGTAAGATGGCACCTTCACCGCGTAATGCCTCTGTTACTAAAAAGGTTTTTGCTTGGGGGTGAAATAAGCAAGTTGGATGGAATTGATTAAATTCCATATTGGCCACGCGACAGCCAGCACGCCAAGCCATGGCGATACCGTCACCGGTTGCTGAATCAGGGTTACTTGTATACAAGTAAACTTTACTCGCCCCGCCTGTTGCAAGGACTACCGACTTTGCGCTAAATGCTTCCACTGTCTCAGTTTGGTTGTTGAGGGCGTATGCTCCTGAGCATTTAAATCGTTTGGTCTGTGTGCTAGGTGAGGTCACAAGGTCAAGAGCGGTGTAGTTTTCAAATAAAGTAATGTTCTCGGATTCAAGAGCGCTGTCAGCGAGTGTTTTATGGATAGCTTTACCTGTCGCATCGGCACTATGGATAATGCGCCTGTGGCTATGCCCACCTTCTTTTGTCAGGTGGTAATCTTCTGTATTGTCTGTTTTAGTAAAATGGACGCCTAAATCGATTAACCATTGTATGGCTTCCTTGCTATTGCTCACGGTAAAATTGACGGCGTCTTTATGGCATAAGCCTGCGCCAGCAAATAAAGTGTCTTTAACATGAGACTCAACCGTATCTTTGTCATCGAGAACAGCCGCAATACCGCCTTGCGCATACCAGGTCGACCCCGAGCTAAGCGAACCTTTACTTAATACGCCAACGCGGCATTGTTTCGATAGGTTAAGTGCTGTGGTTAAACCTGCAGCTCCACTGCCTATGACTAATACATCAAATGAGTGTACAACCGATGCTGTCGAGAATTTAGAGTTCAAAATGCAAGCCTTTAGCTATAATAAAATCGTATTATTATGATTGAATAGGGATGAATGTAAACTATTTTGCTTAACATAAGAGTGAACTTATCTACCAAAAGAGCCTCTCATAACCTTAAATACGAAAAGTGGTTAATAAGAACAGATAAGCAGTGTAATGTGCTAACGCTATATATGCTATCAGGCTCATAGTTATTCTTCATAAGTTACGCTAAAATACGTTATTAAGCTGTTTTTCGTTGAATATTTATTTCAATTTTATAAAAACAGTTAAATTTTGATATAAGGAGTTGCTTGCAAGTGACGCAAACAATCGACCAAGAGCTAGTCAAGCGTGTACAAAAAGGCGATAAAAAAGCCTTCGATTTACTCGTTTTAAAATACCAAAACAAATTGTTCTCTATTATAAGCCGTTATATTAAAGATAATGCCGAGATACAAGATGTAGCACAAGAAGCCTTTATTAAGGCGTATCGTGCAATTGGTAATTTTAGGGGTGACAGTGCTTTTTATACATGGATTTATCGTATTGCCATTAATACGGCTAAAAATCATCTGGTATCGCGTGGGCGTCGCCCGCCAGCAAGCGATGTGGATGCAGCCGATGCCGAATTTTATGAGGGTAATGATTTACTAAAAGATGTCGGATCGCCAGAGCAGTTAGCGATACGAGATGAGCTTAATCAAGCGGTTAATAAATCGATTAAACAGTTGCCAGAAGATCTTAGGACCGCCATTACCCTTCGCGAAATGGAAGGGTTAAGCTATGAAGATATCGCCGATGTTATGGGGTGTCCTGTGGGTACTGTCAGATCTCGCATTTTTCGAGCGCGTGAAGCCATAGATAAAGCCATTACCGCAGCAAATAATGCATAAATGACAGCCCTTAATATTTTATTGTTTCTCTATAATTCTAGGCCTAGCTTTTTCATTGCCTCTTTAGATATAAATGCAGGTTAAGTGAACTTTCTTCGGTAATAGCAGGTCGTATAGTGTGAGAAGTAAACAATTAATGAAATGATAGAAGCCTAAGGTTTCTCTTTAAGCAGGTATTTATTATGAACAATACAGCATCACAACATCGTTTAGATGAAGTGTTATCGGCCAGCGTCGATGGCGAAGCTTCAGAATTAGAATTAAGGCAGCTCCTAAAGGCGTTAGAAAGCGGTGATGATAATTATGATCACTTGCGTGATAAATGGGCAAGTGCTCATACAGCGGGTGCGGCCATGCGTGGTGACGATATGCGCTTTGCCAATATGGATATATCTTCACAGGTGAGTACCGCTATCCAAGATGAAAGTGTTGTGACCGACACAGCCAAGCCAGTAGTTTGGAAGGAAGTATGGGGTAAAACCGGTATCGCTGCAGCTGTTGCATTAGGTGTGTTATTTACCTTTCAAATTACGCAAGACGAAAGCATACCAAGTGATCAAGTTACTTCAACTGCGCCATTAGAAAAAACGGTTGAACAAGCAGATCCTGCTGCACCTCAATGGTTCCAGCAGGCACCTATCACAACGCGCGCGGCCAGTGTTGCAGGTACAGGGGCCAGCGGTAATGTATTCGAAGCTCATACCGATGTTGAGCTAAATTCAGATGAAGAATTAAAATTGCGTTTACAGCACATTTTACAGCAGCATGCACAAGATGCTAAAAATACACCAGTAACCCCCTAAAGTTTTTACTGGTTTTAGTTTAATATATCTACATCTGAAGCCAGTTTATACTGGCTTTTTACTTTTTGAAGATAAATGATCGCTATGCTTAAAGAAACAGGTAAGGTTATATCTATTGATGCTGACGGCCTTTGGGTGGAAACGCTGAATGCGTCGGCTTGTGGCCAGTGCCGAGCACGTGCGGGCTGTGGGCAAAAGTTATTAGCTGGTTACGGTCAATCATCGTCATCCATAAAAGCCTTGTTTACCACATCGCCTCAAATGCATATCTGGCAGGTTGGAGATAGCGTAGAAATTGGTATTAATGAAAATGCCTTGGTCAAAAGTGCCATGCTGGCATATGTTTTACCGCTTTTATCTATGGTTGCAAGTATTGTAGTCGCCCATTATTTGTTCCATTCTGAGATTGCCAGTGTTTTAGGGGCCGTTTTCGGGTTGGCTTTAGGGGGCGGTTGTGTGTCTTGTATTATTCGTAGGGGTAAGGCGCACTCCCATGATGGTGATCAACAATTTCATGCGGTTGTATTAAGCGCTCCGGGCTAGTCTACCTTCCTTTCTACTGTGTCTCCTATACCTTTATATTAATGATGCTGTATACCTTGTTGTATATGAATGACTCTATGTTGAATGGCGCGATGCCAATGGCTCGGGGTCGGTCTTATCCTATTTCAGTTATAATTACCCTCAGGTTTCAATCGCTGTTTTTCTTTTATCGCATCATCGTTGCATCAAGGTTATTTGTTTTCTGTAAAAGTACTGTAATCAATAGAGCTATTTTTACTATTCCCTTTTGGTTTTTATATTGTTCAGTCATCTAGTATTGCGTGTTTCACGTTTAACTATAATAAATTTCATAAATAATGTCGTGTCATCATCAAATAACGAGGCTTAATAGCTATCATTAACCTAAGGTTGAAAGTATAAGGTTGTAAGTAAAAGTGTCTTCATTATGTGATTTTTTTGTGAAATTTTACTTATATTGTGAACTTTGTGTGATAAATCACACCTAAAATATTGAAAATTTCCATCTTGGAATTATGTACAAGGTAATAACCTGTGCCAATAAACTTTTATTCTCTAGCGGAGTTTACTCAATGATTCGTTTTTTCACTGTATGTCTTATAAGTGTCTTACTATCGACTCAATCAGCCTTTGCGCGATTACCTGATTTTTCAGATCTCATAGAAGAATCATCACCCGCAGTGGTTAAAATCAATGTTGTTACTAAAGCAAAGCGGCCATCACGCCAGTTTGGTGCGCCAAATGGTCAGCCATTACCTGAAATATTCAGACGCTTTTTAGATCCGCGTATGCTAGAAGAGCAGCAGAGTCGTCCTGCTCAATCACTTGGGTCAGGTTTCTTTATCTCTAAAGATGGTTATGTGATCACTAACTACCATGTTATTGAGGGGGCTGATGAAATTATTGTCGAACTCATTGATCGCCGTGAGTACACCGCCGACGTCATTGGCGTTGACCCAAGGTCAGATTTGGCCCTGCTAAAAATTGACGAGAAGGGTTTGCCTTTTTTAAACGTGGCCGATGATTCAACCCTAAAAGTGGGTGAGTGGGTCGTCGCCATTGGTTCGCCCTTTGGTTTAGAGTTTTCAGCAAGTGCGGGTATTGTCAGTGCGAAAGGCAGAAGTATTCGCAATGAACGTGGTGAAG
The DNA here is from genome assembly GCA_937920545.1 of uncultured Saccharophagus sp. GTDB lineage: Bacteria > Pseudomonadota > Gammaproteobacteria > Pseudomonadales > Cellvibrionaceae > Saccharophagus. The sequence continues at coordinate 140 of CAKZUG010000131.1, read as the reverse complement.
ACTATGTCCCTTTTATTCAAACAGATGTCGCCATTAACCCCGGTAATTCAGGTGGCCCTTTGTTTAACATGGACGGTGACGTTGTCGGAGTCAATTCACAAATTTACAGTCGTTCTGGTGGCTCTATTGGCTTGTCATTC
>CAKZUG010000130.1 GCA_937920545.1 uncultured Saccharophagus sp. | reverse complement strand
TCATCCTCAGAAGTAACTCGATCTGGAATAGTGATGGCGCTCACACGCTGGCTATCAGTATAGCTAGCCTGCGCCGCAATATTAGGCAATAGCCTTGAACGACTAATATTTTTCACTTCGCTATTAGCTATAAATTCAGCTTCTGCCGCTTGAAACACATAATCGTTTTTAGCGGCTTGCTGGTAAATCTCTATAAGCGATGCGCCGTGCGATGACGCAGAAAAAATAAACGCCGCCACAACGCTAGAGCAGCGAATAAGTGAAGCAAGTTTCATGGTATTTCCTTGAAGTAAGAAGGTCGGTCGTTATTATCACGACTAAATAAATTTAAATATAAGGTTGCATAGTCTACGACTATAAAACGCAGACAGTTTTGATACAACACACAACATCAAAAAACGCATAATGAAAATAACACGTTAAGCAAATATATCGACACCAGAACGGCTCACACTAGCAGCGCTCGCGCTTGCATCACTACTGGCACCACTATTAGCAATAAAGCTAAACGCATTAATGGCTTGCTGACTTGCCACTTTAGGCGTACTGCCCACTGTTTGCACAGGGGGCAATTCAATACTGTCATTTATAACAGTGCGATTAACGTTATTGCTGGTATTTAAGCGGGTAATGCCATCTTGGGCACCGTTTTGAGCACCATTTTGAGCATTAACACCGCGCTCATTTGCCTGAGCCTCTATCACATTTTGCGGTTGGCTAACAAAATCACCCGTGGGCGAATACGTTAAATTAGCGAGGCGCTGCTGGTTATCGTACGTAGGAATAAACCGTGTTTCATCGGGCTTGTCTTTGTTAGGCGCTTCGATTGGCTCAACATCGATTGTCAGCGGGTAATCGACAATGGTTTTTTCGACAGGTTCAAACGCGCGCGTTTTACCGACAAAAGTGGCCTGAGGTGGCGTATAAGATGAGGTTAATGAAGGGTTCATTTTAATAGCTTAGCCCAATAAATAACCATTTCAACCAGACATAGCTTTACACCGTAGAATAGGTCTCATACACTAGACGCACTTGTCGGGGTGCCTTTAATGGCTGAGATACACCCGCCGACCTGATCCGGTTAGTACCGGCGTAGGGAACAAGCAGGCCACTTCTTGATATTGCCTCTTTGACCCGCCAGTTAACGTCTCAGCACACAGCTATACCACACTAATACCAATACGATGACAACAACATGGCATATACTGCATCTACACCCCCCGTTATTATTAGCCTTGCTGGTAGCGATTCGCTTGCAGGCGCAGGCATACAAGCCGATTTAAAAACCGCCCACAGTTTAAACGTATATTGCGCAACGGTACTCACCGCGATTACGGCGCAAAATTCACAGGGCGTACATGGCGTACAAACCATCACGCCAGAGCTCATTATTGCGCAGCTCGATGCCCTAAAAGCCGATTTAGGCAGCCGCATTAGCGCCATTAAAATAGGCATGCTTGGCGATGCGCAAACCACCACAACCGTCGCACACTACTTGCAAACACATTTTGCCAACACACCTATTGTGTTAGATACCGTAATGAAGGCAACATCTGGCGGGCAACTGTTAGACCAAGCCGGGCGCGATGTGATGATCAAAGAGCTATTACCCATGGCCAGCATTATCACGCCTAATTTAATAGAAGCAGGTTTATTGATAGATCAGCCCGCTGCCAAAAACATGGAACAAATGCAAACGCAATCGAAGGCCTTAATCGCACTGGGCGCGCGCGCCGTGTTACTTAAAGGCGGCCACCGTGACCACAGCGACGCCACCGACGTACTCACACAAGCCGCACAAACCATCGAGCACCAACATTTTAGCGCCCCGCGTATAGATACACAGCATACCCACGGCACAGGCTGCACATTGTCTACCGCTATTGCGGCTTATATCGCTAAAGGCGAGACCTTAAGCAGCGCCTGCGAAAAAGCCAAACATTACGTCACACACATTATTAACAATGCACAAAGCTGGCAGCTTGTGGCCAACAACGGCCCGCTAGCACACTGAATTTCACCTTAAGCAAAAGCACAACAGAGAGCACACAGCATGAGTAAAGACACCAAAGCAACACCGTATTTAAGCGAGTCGGCCACCGTCGATGCGCAATCGATTAAGCCTTTCCCTAATTCTGAGAAAATTTATATCGAAGGCAGCCGCCCCGACATTCGCGTGCCCATGCGTGAAATCACACTGGCCACGACACCTACCGAATTTGGTGGCGAGAACAACCCACCTGTGCGCGTGTACGACACATCGGGCGTGTACACCGACCCCGCTGAAAAAATCGACGTGCGCAAAGGCTTACCTAACATTCGTGGTAACTGGGTAATCGAGCGCGACGACACAGAAGCGCTTGAAGGCCAATCATCTGAATTCACCCGTGAACGCGCCGCCGATACCGACCTAGACGCCTTACGTTTTAACCATACCCATACGCCTCGCTGCGCAAAAGAAGGTAAAAACGTCTCGCAAATGCATTACGCACGCCAAGGCATTATTACCCCCGAAATGGAATACATTGCCATTCGCGAGAACATGAGCCTGCAACAAGCCCGTGCGCAAGGTGTATTAGATAGCCAACACAAAGGCGAAGATTTTGGCGCAAACATTCCCGACGAAATCACGCCCGAATTTGTCCGCTCAGAAGTGGCTATCGGCCGCGCCATTATTCCTGCCAACATTAACCACCCCGAATTAGAGCCTATGATTATTGGCCGTAATTTTTTGGTTAAAATCAACGGCAACATTGGTAACAGTGCGGTAACGTCGTCTATTGAAGACGAAGTTGAAAAACTCACGTGGGGAACACGCTGGGGTGCAGATACCATCATGGATTTATCGACCGGTAAAAACATCCATGAAACACGCGAGTGGATTATCCGTAACTCGTCTGTACCTATTGGTACTGTTCCTATTTACCAAGCACTTGAAAAAGTCGATGGCGTTGCCGAAGACCTTACATGGGAAATCTTTCGCGATACGTTAATCGAGCAAGCCGAGCAAGGCGTCGATTACTTTACGATTCACGCAGGCGTACTTTTGCGTTATGTGCCATTAACCGCTAAACGCGTGACGGGTATTGTCTCGCGCGGCGGCTCTATTATGGCCAAATGGTGCTTAGCGCATCACCGTGAGAATTTTTTATACACGCATTTTGAAGACATCTGCGAAATCATGAAAGCCTACGATGTGAGTTTCTCGTTAGGCGATGGCCTGCGCCCTGGCTCAATTGCCGATGCCAACGATGAAGCCCAATTTGGCGAGTTAGAAACATTAGGCGAGTTGACCAAAATCGCGTGGAAACACGATATCCAAACCATGATCGAAGGCCCCGGTCACGTACCGATGCACATGATCAAAGAAAACATGGACAAGCAACTAACCGAATGTGGCGAAGCGCCGTTCTATACATTAGGGCCGCTAACCACCGATATTGCACCCGGCTACGACCATATTACATCCGGTATTGGTGCTGCCATGATTGGCTGGTACGGTTGCGCCATGCTTTGCTACGTAACGCCAAAGGAACACCTTGGCTTGCCCAACAAAGACGACGTAAAAGAAGGCATTATCACCTATAAAATTGCCGCTCACGCCGCCGACCTTGCCAAAGGCCACCCCGGTGCGCAGCTACGTGATAACGCATTATCTAAAGCCCGCTTTGAATTTAGATGGGAAGACCAATTTAACCTTGGCCTAGACCCCGACACAGCACGTGCTTACCACGATGAAACCCTGCCAAAAGATTCAGCTAAAGTGGCGCATTTTTGTTCAATGTGTGGCCCTAAGTTCTGCTCGATGAAAATCACACAAGAAGTACGTGAATATGCAGCTGAGCACGGCACTGACATCACTCCTATCGCCGAAGAAGACGTTGTGCGTATGATTGACGTAGAAGCCGAAATGAAAAAGAAATCGCAAGAGTTCCGCGAGAACGGCAGCGAAATCTACAGCAAGGTATAACGTGAGTAGCACCCCTAAAAAGCCACCGTTTAACCGCGATGATGTACAGGTGCTTGAAAAAGAGACCGTGTGGGAGGGCTTTTTTAGCCTCTCACGCTACCGCCTAACGCATCGTAAATTTAACGGTGACATGAGCGCGCCCATGTCACGTGAGCGCCTCGACAAAGGTCACGGCGCAGCTGCCGTGGCCTTTGACCCTATTCTTAATAAAATTGGCTTAGTCGAGCAGTTTAGGATCGGGGCACTGGATAGCCCGCACAGCCCTTGGTGTTTAGAGGTGGTTGCAGGCATGATAGAGCCAGGCGAAACCCCCAGCGACGTTATTCTGCGCGAGTTAGAAGAAGAAGCCGGCATTACCCAAGCCACACTCACCCACATCACCGATTACTACTCAACCCCCGGCGGATGCAGTGAAACTATTCATCTTTTTTGTGCTGTTTGTGACCTCTCTAACAAAGAAGGCATTTACGGCTTAGCCACAGAAAACGAAGATATATACTTTCATGTACGCGACGCTCAAGACGTATTTGCTACTATGTATACAGACCGTGTAAATAATGCCGCCACACTGATTGCATTACAGTGGCTGCAGGCTAATTACACCGCTTTGGCACAATAATCGCTTCTGCTTCTATTCATAAAACATAAAGAACGCATGATATAAAGCAGAGCGTTTAGACGTCATATAACTCACATGAACACAGACGAATAAAGCCGCGCTTTGTTCGTCTGCTCTAGCGTCTTTACTTGAAGGTGAACTTATCAAGCAGCAAACACAAACAACAACACGCATTAAGTCGCGCGCCACCGTGAATATTCAGCAGCACCATACTGTATGCGAGACCAATTATTACCGCCTTTTAAAATTGATGCCACAACACAAAGACGGGCAAACAGCATGGCAAATTGGCATAATTAAACAAAATTTGGCACCAAAAACCACAAGTGACGTAAAACAAGATATACTTGTAAAAGGGAACGAGCACTCGAGGCTAGCAGTAGGCATCACAGTGATAGATCAGGCTCCCTATACCACAACGGTCGAGCTAGAGCAGGCAAGCTTTATGCCCTTGGTTAAAAAACCAAAGGTACGAGTTAGGCTATATCACGATGCCAGTATGGCTGAAATTGTGAGCTGGGATAGGCACCGTAACTGGCACCCCCAGTATCTATACCCCAACAAAAACATGTACCAACCCGATGAAAAACTTGGGCTAAACCAGTTTTTAGGAGAGTGGCTGCGGTTCTACTGCAAACATGGCCACTTCATTAACAACCGCTGTGACGGAGTTCTCGTTAAAAGCTAGTAGAACGTGTATTTATGGTGTCATACCCCAATATTAATGAAAGCACGTTCAATTTACGCTACAAATACAGTACCTTTACCATTAATCAGCGCAACGCCATTGACGGCACAGCGCTATAATCATGCTAATTGAGGCACACTATGAAGCCACTTAGGCTAACACAGATAACGGATTGTCATTTAAGTAGTACAGAGGGTGAGCTAATGCTAGGGCTAGATACCGAGCAGAGCCTGCGCGACGTCCTTAACTTAATTCAAACTGGCCCTCAGCCTGACATTATTGTTGCGTCTGGTGATATCTCTAATGATGCAGGCAAAGCCTCTTACGAGCGCTTTGTCACTATATACAACGAAGTATTCCCCACCACTCCACTTGCGTGGCTACCCGGCAACCACGACTTACCGAGCAATATGGATGCAGTAAGTCGTCGCCCAATCGAGCGCCAACATACGATTCATGGTTGGAACCTTATCTTCTTAGACTCACGTATACCCAGAGAAGAAGGCGGCAACTTACCCCAAGCTGAACTTGACCACTTAGAAACATGCTTAAGCGCATCGCCCTTGCCCGCTATGGTATTTTTACATCACCAGCCTGTACCTGTGGGTAGCAAATGGATAGACAGCTATATTGTTAATAATGCCGATGCGTTTTTTGATGTAACAGACAAGCATACACATGTAAAAAGTATTGTATGGGGGCACGTTCATCAAGATTTTCACTCGACACGTAACGCAGTAGATTTATATGCCACACCCTCTACTTGCTTTCAGTTTGCACCTAAAACAGAAGATTTTCGCCTCGACTCTACCATGCCAGGCTACCGCAGCTTTATTATGCATCGTGACGGCCGTATTGAGTCAAGCGTTGAGCGTATTGCCGACCAAAGTTACACCATAGATTACGCCGCAACAGGCTATTAAAATAGCCATATAATACAGATATTTTTAGATTCAGATGCATGTAGCAGGCCGAAATTATTCATTTATTCACGCTGACAATACGCGCTGCACCTTTGCTGTAGCACCCATCTAAACGGGATTCATTTCAACGGCTTTAGCCTAAAGCGCTTAAATATCATTTCCCCCTTTAATGCTATTCAAAAAACGCGTACGCTTAACGTATGTATACACTCCTTTACCTACATGGCTTTTTAAGCTCACCCGACTCGTTCAAAGCGAGTAAAACCGTGCAATGGATGCAAACCCATAGGCCACATATAGCCCTGTCTGCTCCTGCGTTATCGTCTTACCCGATACAAGCACAGCAACAGCTTGAAGCCCTATGCAGCTCACTCACGCACCCCATATATGCCATTGGAAGTTCGCTAGGTGGGTTTTGGGCCACACACTTACTTGAGCGTGGCATCATACAAAAAGCCGTATTAATTAACCCAGCGGTTAGCCCACACAGGCGCTTTCGCTCACTGATTAACACACCACTCACCAGTTACTCGGGTGCGCCGACAACTTACGTACTGGGCGAGCAAGATTTAATCGACTTACAGCACGCCGACACCCCAACCATTACCCACAAAAATAACTACTGGCTTATGGTGCAAACAGGCGATGAAACACTAAACTATCACGATGCAGTTACACGCTACGCAGGGTGCCAACAATTAATAGAAGAAGGCGGCAATCACGCATTTACAACCTACGAAAAATGGCTCCCCAGCATTATTACTGCCTTAGAAGCCGACAGCTTTGAGCACACTACTAACACGGCTTGACCCATTAAAACGGCAGCAACAAAAAGAACAGACGAGTCATTCACCAACACAGACACGCATAAACAAAAAAGCATAAGAGCACAAAAAAAGATTATGGCCAATTATTCAGCAGAAGATATTGAAGTCCTTACGGGTCTAGACCCCGTTAAAAAGCGCCCCGGCATGTATACCGACACCCAGCGCCCCAACCATCTCGCGCAAGAAGTTATCGATAACAGTGTCGATGAAGCCCTAGCAGGTCATGCCGATAAAATTGAAGTCACCCTCCACAAAGATCAATCCATTAGCGTGGGCGATAACGGCCGTGGCATGCCTGTCGACCTCCACCCCGAACAAAAAAAACCGGGGGTAGAAGTGATTTTAAGCACGCTACACGCGGGCGGTAAGTTCTCAGATAAAAACTACCAATTCTCGGGCGGCTTACACGGCGTGGGCATATCGGTGGTTAACGCACTGTCTAAAGTGCTGGAAGTGACCATTAAACGTGAAGGTCAGGTTCACCGTATTGGCTTTAGCAACGGCGACAAAACCCGCGATTTAGAAGTCATCGACACCTGCGGCAAGCGCAACACAGGTACATCGGTGCGTTTTTTACCCGACCCCAGCTATTTTGACTCATATAAATTCTCGGTAAGCAAACTCATCCATAATCTGCGCGCCAAAGCCGTATTGTGCCCGGGTTTAACGATTAAGTTTACCGAAGAAGCCACCGGCGAAAGCCACACATGGTTTTATGAGGACGGCCTCAAAGATTACCTTGTCGCCGCTACCACAGGCTGGGAAGTGCTCCCCGCCGAGCCATTTGTAGGCAGCTTTAAAAGCAAAACCGAAGCCTGCGACTGGGCCGTACAATGGCTACCTGAAGGTGGCGAAGTCACACAAGAAAGCTACGTTAACCTCATTCCTACCGCGCAGGGCGGCACCCACGTAAACGGTTTGCGTACCGGCTTGATGGACGCCATGCGTGAATACTGCGAGATTCGCAACCTTATACCGCGCGGCGTCAAACTCGCCCCCGACGATATCTGGATGAACTGCTGCTTTGTACTGAGCGCCAAAATGGGCGACCCACAGTTTTCGGGCCAAACCAAAGAGCGCTTATCATCGCGTGAAGCCGCAGGCTTTGTCTCAAGTGTGGCCAAAGACGCATTCAGTTTATGGCTCAACCAACACACCGACGAGGGCGATAAACTCGCCGATTTCTGCATTAACAATGCGCAAAAACGCGTCCGCAGCAGCAAAAAAGTCGCCCGTAAAAAAGTCACGCAAGGCCCTGCGCTACCCGGAAAATTGGCCGATTGCGGCAGCGATGACCCCAGCCTTGGTGAGCTGTTTTTAGTCGAAGGGGATTCCGCAGGTGGCTCGGCCAAACAAGCACGCGACCGCGAATACCAAGCCATTATGCCGCTGCGCGGTAAAATCTTAAACACGTGGGAAGTCGACAGCCAAGAAGTATTAGCCTCGCAAGAAGTGCACGATATATCCGTTGCCTTAGGCATAGACCCCGGCTCCGACAACATCGATAGCCTACGCTACCATAAAGTGTGTATTTTGGCCGATGCCGACTCCGACGGCCTGCACATTGCGACGTTACTTTGCGCCCTATTTTATATGCACTTTACCGAGCTAGTGCGCCGTGGGCACGTTTATGTGGCCATGCCACCTTTGTTTAGAATCGACATGGGTCAAGAAGTCTATTACGCGCTAGACGAAAGTGAAAAAAACAGCATTTTAGATCGCTTAGCGGGCGCAAAGAAAAAAGGCAAAATCAATGTACAGCGCTTTAAAGGGCTGGGTGAAATGAACCCGCTGCAACTACGCGAGACCACCATGTCGACCGATACACGCCGCTTGGTACAATTAACCATTGAGCCCGACGACGACACCAACCAGCTTCTGGATATGCTACTCGCAAAAAAACGCGCCAGCGACAGAAAAGCGTGGCTAGAAGATAAAGGCGACTTAGCGGATATTGAATTGTAAATTTTAGTAAAAATAGACAGTAAAAATATACATTCATAAAAAACGCACCGTAAAAGGTGCGTTTTTTATGTAATATGAAAAGATCATATTTCGCACTCGACATCTAGCACTCGACATCTAGCACTCCAAATCTAGGGAACCTCTGATTAACCTCGCGGCATCTCTGGTTTATAGAAAGTTTTCCTGTTTAGGCGGCTGAGAAAGGCAAGCGGGTTGCCTAGTGCTTGAGCGTTTTCTGAAACGCCCCGAAGGGCGCGGCCTAGAGCAGTCACTTGCATTGTTATCGTTTTTGCCAAGGGCTACGGCCATTAGCGGCAAAAGACGCCTCGCAATTAACACCTCAGAAAGCGCAAATCAAGATGCATCAAGCACGTCTAAAAATGCCAAATACCCGAAATATTCAAACGCTCAGTCTCGTCAAGCTTCAGTAACGAAACACCAGCAGAAAACTGATCATAAAAATAATAACGCGCGCCTATACGGTAACCGTTTGCACTATTAGAACCAGGATCCAAATGATGTAGCGAACCCAGTATCTCTAACTTTGAGGCAACAAGGGTACGCACACCCAATTCTAAGCTGCGGCCTGTTGTGGTATTTTTTTCAGAAAAAGTAACGCCAGACTCGTCAAAAACTAAATGTTCATAAGACAAAGTAGCAAATAAATCCGTGTTTTCATCGACACTCCCCTTGTAACCTACACCAAAGCTTAACCAGTTTAAATCCTCATCAATAGATCTAGAAAAAAACGTATCTTCGCCTGATAAAATGGAATACTGGCCACGTATAAACACATTATTATCCAATAATTTCACACCCGAAAAACGCACGCCTGTTCGAGAGAAAAGGTCGTTATCGTAATTCTCATAGCCAACGCTTAACTCGTTCCACTTGATATCGCTATTGGCATACGCTGCATTAACAGAAGCGATTAACGTCGTGGCTAAAACGGTTTTGATACTGTGTTTACAAAAATTGCGTTTACAAAAACTGTGCTTAAAAAAATTGTTCACAAAAAATCTCTCTTTATCCTTGCCCATATTTATTCTACTTGACGGCTGGGCTTCACCCTCAAATAGATGACTCAACAAATATCTCTTAGCTATCGATTCATCGATAGAAACAACTCAAAGGGAAAGCACAATTATAAATAATAAAACTGCACCAGTCTGGCATTCAGGTTCTTAGATATTGCAGGGTTCATGTACTCATACAAAAAATGACAACAAGAGTATGACCCTCATAAAATAACGATAAGAAAACGACAATGCTAAGCGCATATTAACGTTAAATCAACAGATATGAATTGAAAGCAGAGGAAAAGTAGAAAAAAAAAAGGCGGCTTAAGCCACCTAAAAAAGTGCGGGGTCGCCAGCGAGTTGAAACGATATTGACTTTCTCGCCTCAACTCGCTGACATTACGCCAAAAAAATATAGATTCAATCAGCGGTGCTATCCTAAGGCTGCTTTATAGATACCACAGAATAAGGAACCACCAATGTGCTGAGTTCACTTTTCAACTCAATTGCACCGTCGACACTAGAGCGCCCAACGGGTAACTGCTTAGCACGGCTAATGGCACGTAACTCAAAAGTGCGGCTTGAATGAGCCGGTACATGTAAAGCCCGTGGATGGCGTATTTCTATACCTTTCATTTGGTTAAGCACTTGATTCGTCAAGTCGAAATTCTGGCGTTTATCCGATGTATTATTCACGGTAATAACCAGAGTCTGCTCTTCTCGCCCTGCACTATTAAAAAACGCAAATACGTTCTCACCGAGCGCGATACTGGCCGCATCTGTTTGGCTTACTCCCTGTAGTTCACGCCCAATCTGACAATCAACAGGAGACGATTGAGCGATAGCATCCTCATTCTCACTTAATGATAAATTGTAGATAGAAGGTTCAGGTAAATTCACACCTTGTTGTGCCCTAAGGGAGACATGAACATTTGCTATAACGTTTTCAGCTGACGCTAAATATGCAAAGGGTATGACCACATTAATACTGTCGTCATAACGCAGACCGTCAAGCGTAATTTTACCGTTATTATCAAACAGTAAATGATTACCTGAGGTTTCGTTAAGTAGAATATCAAACGTGTCTAAATCTAAATCGCCCGCACTCCCATAGCCCGCTAATATCGCACCATAACGTACATCTTCTATTCGGGCACACGTAGGCAATGCTGCGTTAACCTGCGCTTGAAAACTGGCTAGATTAATATTCTCTCGTTCATCAAGGCCCGCTTGAAAATCGCTTACACTTTGGAAATTAGCGCCTGTAGTAAAACCGGTACTAAATGTTTCTAAAGTGCGAATATCCACGTCAAAGCTATTTTCAACAGGCGTAAACGTCCTTGAAAAACTACGTGGAGAGGTGAAATTAACCCCCATACCACGGCGCGCAAATGCACGTTTGAGGACATCGTAATCTTCTGCATCATGAGCGTAAGCCACACTTAAAAATGCGTTGCGGGCATCAGCAAAATTAATTGAAGTATTGAGCATTTGCATACTGGTGATCACATACGACATCATACGTGTTTGCGCCTGTTCAAATGTCAGCCTTGGCGTATCGTTGAGCAGTGCCACATAAGCTTCAAGCAGGACAGTTGCCCATATTTCACCCGCATTATGCGCCTCAGTATTGGGGTTACCATTAAGTATGACCGTGTGGCCCAGTGCCGCTGCCGATAAAGGCGCATTATTGCTAATATTCTCAACGGTAAGTGCATTACGCGTAAAATCAGAGGTATAAGGAACCCGTCTTAACCCAGTGAAGGTACGGCCAATGGCCCAATCAGAAAGACTGTAAATCCCACCCCAATTCTCGTTTCCTGAAACATTACGATCTTGCGGCTGCATCATAAAAAACACAGCCATAAAATCAGCCCAACCCTCTAGCAAAGCGTGATACTGCCTGCCCGAACCAAGGGTTCCGCCCACCAATCGAACCGTTAAATAATGCGCCCACTCATGAATAGAGAGAGCGTGCCCTAAAGCCGAATCACGCACAATCGCATTATCGATGCTTTCTAACGTGAGCATGTATGGCGCGCAGGTTTCGCCTGTGTCATCACACAAAAACGGGTCAAAAAATATTTCAAAAAACAACTCGTCAAACGACAAAAACATATGTGGTAATGGGTCTTCAAAACGTGCTGAAAACGGCGTTGTTGACTGATACTCAGTTATTTTTTGACCTTCGACCCCAAACACAATACCCACAGCGCCAGCTTCTTTTAAGGTAGCCATGTTGCTGTGTATGATCGTATTTTCGTCGTTTACTTCGCATTCACCAATAGGGTATATCGCAATCTTACCCGCCACATCCTCTGCACTTAATAGCGCGTTACAACCATCGTCATTGTCAAACTCTAATGCGATTGTTTCAGCCGTGACATCCTCAAACACTTGTTGCCCTAAGTACGAATAAGCCACGCCAGTCAGCTTTTCATTAATGCTATTTTCATTCGGCAAACCTTCATTGACACTGGCGGACAAGGTAATACCAAATTGACGTGAAAAAAGACGAGACTGACGTAAAAACGGATGCATCGAAATAGTAGATGATGCGCCATCGGATCCCACGCGCGCAGAGGCATTATTAAACTTTGAAGGATCCATGACAAACACATCCAAAGAGTCATCTTGCCTACCGCCGCGACCATAATTATCACGCTGTGCATTACCTGCATTTTCATCAAAACCAAAATCATAAAAAAAATCATGCAGCTCGTTATACAAATAAAAAATATTTACAGCTGATGCACGGCGGCTCTCATATGATAATGGATTGTTTGGGTCGTATTGCCAATTAAATGCACGATCACTGCTATAAGGCACACTCTCCCAACCCTCTACGCCACAGTTTTCTGCGGTTGCAGCGGGCTGACCTAGCGGTGTTTGTATACACACATTTAGATGATTGCCCGATGTGCCGTATGCAGCACCTCGAACGGGTGACAACCAAGGGTCTGAGGTGCTAATTGAGCCAAACGTACGATTGTGAACACTGGGCGGCTGATAAGGAAAAGCATCCACTCTAAAATCAGGCCGGCCAATCAACGGGTAAAATCGGGGCGATGCACCATACGTATTCGCGGTTAATAAATCACCCGTATCGCCGCCAAATACTGTGTAGTCATGTGCGGCATGGGCATGGAGGCTTCCGTGCTCTAAAATGCGAGGGCCGTCACCCACTTGTTGACTAGCCACAATAAAACCGTGGTCAATATGTTCATGTGATACAGTATTTTCAAACGCGAGTGTAAACGTAAAAGCGGGAATTAACTCACCTAACAGTTCATACCACACCTGCTTTAACGTCACCTCATCTGACTCAAACTGAAGTTGACCATGTGTAGATACCAGTTTAACGGTTAATGCATCTGCGCCAGATACAGTATTAACCTCGTGACCCAATTCAGCAAAAGCCAGCTTTACCGCATCACGTGCTTGGGCACGCAATGCAGATGCATCTGCAAACATAACCAAAGGGGTATTTTGCGCCAGATCACTGTTTGATGACGAGATACTGCCATCAGCCTTTACCAGTACACTCGCTTTTTTCTGATGAACAGATATACCCGCGTACGATTGCTCAAATGCCACCACGGTTAACCCCAAACGGTTCGTTTTAGAGTAAGTGACCTGTGTTTGAATATCCGAATGGGTTTTTAAATGCGGATATTGCTTAAAAAGATGATCTTGCGCAGCACTTTTTAAGCTAGCAGCACGGGAAGTGTCTTGTGACATTGGCTGTGCATTAGACGCTAACGTATGACCACTAAAAACAGGTAATGCAGCAGTCATAGTTAATGCAAAAATAAAACGGGGTGAAAAGAAAATAGACATGGTACCTCCAGGAAAATGCAATTCAGGTATAGCTAACACCGCCTTTATAACGCATAGAAATTAAAATAGCCCATCTACTAAGTCTCAAATGAGAAAAATTAACGCATTTTGTCTGTTTTTATACAAAAAAACAGACAAAGATCACCACTCAAAACGCAAGCCCACAAACGGAAACGCATTGCCCTCTTCCTCGTCCACTAACCCTGTGCGCTCGTTAAAATCGTCGCGGTTGGTATTGGCCGAGCCTAAAACATTCAGCACATCTAAAAACGCAATAATTTGCACATCGCGGTATGCGCGCTGGTAATCGACACGCACATTGAGCGTACTAAACGCGTCAAAACGGTCCACGCCTTTTTCGACCACTTCTTTCGAGAATCGCTGTGGCTCGCCATCACCCAATACATTTTCGTTGATCACAAAGGCATCGCGTAAACGGCCAGAGGCTAACTTATAAATACCCGACACTTGCCAGCGATCGTTGATCTCCCATACGCCGCCTAATGCTAGCGTGTGTGGGCGGCTAAAGTCGGTTTCTCTTGCCTCGCTTGTGGGCGTATCTTTAATGCGGGTTTTATTGTATGAATAACTCGCATTGGCCGACCAGCCGCCTGCAAAGTAACGCGTAATGGCCATATCAACCCCCACCGCTTCGCCCTCACCCGTGTTGGCAAAGGTTTGATCTAGGCCATTTTGCTCGACCACCACATCGCTTAGCGCTTGATAATACGGCTCGATAAACACATCCACGTCGCGGTTAAGGCTGTATTTAAAGCCCACGCTAACCTGATCATTTGTTTCAAAATTAAGGGTGCTGTTGCGGGGGTCGCGGGCGCGGTCACCCAAAAAAGGGCTTTGTAAATAACGGCCCAACGTGGTGGTAATGCGTAAATCGTCAAAGCCACTGTAAGCCGCGCTAAAACGCGGCGACACAGCGTTATCACCGGTCAGCTCATCGGCATCAAAACGCAGGCCCGTGCGGATATCCCAATCATCAAGCGCCCATGTTTGCTCGCCATATACCGCATAATTGAGCCCTGTGGCTTGATAAGCGGTATTGACCAGCTCGGGCGTGAGCACAATAAAATCTTGCCCCTGTGGACGCGGATCAGTGGTGTCAAACTCGTAGCGTATCCAGTCGTCATCTAAGGTTAAACCAAAATCAAGGTCGAGCTGCGCTACACGCAAACCGGTAGTAAACCGACCAAAGCGGTTATCTTGGCCGTAATCTAAACGCCAACCTAACTCGGTCTCGTCGCGGTTAGCGGTGGTAATAGGAAAGCGCACCTCAACTTGCGAAAACGGCGTGTCTGCTGTTACGCCATCAATCTCGGCCTCGCCCGATTGCGATTGCTCGGCAAAACCACGGTAATACAACTTGTTGGTCAGCTCGCCTGTATCGCCCACAAGCTGCCCCCATGTAAGCACCAATAAATTGTTATCGGCTTCGGCCTCGGTGACCTCGGCATTATCAAACACACCGGGGTTGTCTTCATCTTCGGCAAACACGTTATCGAGCGTGCGGCTAAACGACTCGGGCGCATAAATACCCAACACCTCAAGGTAATTGCCGTTGTCAAAATCGGTACGGGTTTTTACTATCACATCGCTCAGCTTAGGCTGGCCGATATCGTCAATGCCAATACTGTTAAAAAAGCGGCCAAAATCTAACTGCCGCGCCGAAAAAAGCAAGGTGGTGTCTTTGTGAAAAAAACTGGGGCCGTCGTAAACAAACTCGGGGCCGGCTACATCTAAACGCAGACTGTACGACGGCGTTTGCGCGTTGCCGTTAGCCACATCAAGCTTTAACAGCGAGCCAGATCGCCCGCCGTAGGCGGCCGTCCACCCCCCGGGTTGGAACTCGGCATTGGCAATGGTATTGGGCGCAAACACCGAATAGCGCCCGCCGCCTTCAGCATCGTCTAGCTCGCCAAAACTATCGCTAAAATGCACCACGTTGGTAAACGGCACACCATCGACCAAAATAAGGTTATCGCGTGGGCCACCGCCGCGTACGGTAAACCCCGAGAATTCACCATCAGAAAACAACCCCGGCAAACCATCTAGGGCGCGCAACACATCGCCGCCACTGCCAGCGGCACTGCGTAACGCCTCGCGGTTAAGCGAGCCAGAACTCACGCTGTCTAGGCGGTTAGCACCCAGAGTTGACCCAACCACCAATACCTCTTCTACGGTGCTGGTTTGAAAAGCCATGGTTAATTGCAACGGCGTGCTTTTGTTATCGGTTAAACGCACCGAAGGCAGGCGCAAATTTTGATACCCCGCGCGCTCAACCAACACCTCGTATAAACCAGCAGGTAGCCCTGCTAACTGGGCGTTACCTTGCGCATTGGTTTGCACGTTAAAACGGCGGCCATCACGGGCAATTAACACCACCTGCGCATCACTAATGGCGCGTTGCGTGGTGGTATTTTTTACGTCAACCACCACACTCGATGACTCTGCATGCGCAAAACCTATACAAAAAACAGAGGTAAAGCACCAGCGCAATAAAACAGCTATATGGCAACCTTGCTTGACATGAGCTTTAAAAAACGTGAACAACATATAATATCCATTTTATGTAGGCTAAAGGTATTAACTAAAGAGGGTCGTATTGACTGACCATTTATACGCCCATGAGAGAAAAATGATCATTTATAAAAACCCCACCCCTTGCGGCTAAAAAAAACTCAAAACGAGTACTAAGCCCGCAACGGCATTACAAAAAGTAACAAAAAAACAAAAAACTGTGACACTGATCACAACGAAACGACAATTTTTGACATTATCTTTGGCGCGATTTCACCCATAAGGTATATTTTATGACAAATATTAAAACAATAGGGTGTCGATAATGACCAAAAGTCTTACGTTAAAATTACTCACATGCGCAGCGTTAGTTAGCGCAAGTATTACAACTCAAGCCATAGTACTGGCCAATTGGGATAATAACAAAGCGCATAAAAACCAAGACGTAAATCAAGCAAAATTAAGATACCGCGCGGGCCAAGTTACGCTTAGCATGAATGAAAACTTTAAAGACCCCTATATTGCTGTTAATGGGTTTAACCGCGCAATCAGTAACAATAACACGGTAAAAATACGCATCAAAAATAACAGCCGCAACCATCAAACAGGCTTTAAAATGATGTTTGCAAAAGACGGAAGCTTTGCCGGTAACGACATAAAATTGAATATCCCAGCGAATAACGCATGGGTAACACGCATTGTTGATTTTTCAAAGCTGGCCAACTGGAACGGTAAAATAAGTGGTATCCGTGTCGATGGCCCACAATATAGCAACGGCTCGTTTAGCATTGATTACATCGAAATTATTCGCAAAGACGGCAAAAGCATTACAACATCAAACACTCCCGTTGCAACAGCATCAAACACCAACGTAACAATAAAAACAAAAACAACAAACACTAGCTCAAATTCAACCTCAAGCAACTCTGGCGCAAGCGCATCATCATTAGCTTCGTCTTCGCAAGCTGGCTCAACATCTAGCACAGCAACAACAACCACTGTAAAACGTAATGACACACCAAAAAGCACGACAAGCAAAGCAGGCTTTACGCACCCAGGCTTACTTCATACCCCCAGCGAAATAGCCAACATTAAAAAGAATTTAAACCGCGCACCTTACAAGCAAGCTTTCGCCGCAATGAAAAAAAGCAAAGAAGCATCGCTTAATTATAAATACAAACCTTTTGCCAGTGTTGACTGCGGCTCATATAACAAGCCCAACATCGGCTGTAACGACATGAACAACGATGCACGTGCAGCGTATACACACGCCTTAATGTTTGCTTTAACCAACGACAAAAAACACGCAACAAAATCAAAAAGTATTTTAAAAGGGTGGGCAAACAAATACCAACGTAACACCAAATCAAACTCAAACCTTGTTGTATCTTGGGCTGCCCCTCACTTTGTTAACGCAGGCGAACTGCTTCGTCACTATGATAAAAGCTGGAGCACGGCCGACCAAAACAAATTTAAAGGTATGGTTAAAAAGTTTTTACCTTACTTAACCAAAGATAACGCCCTTGTTAACAACTGGATACATTCTCGTATTCAAGCACACATGGCTATTGCAATTTACCTAGACGATAAAAAGCAGTTTGACGCCGCCGTTAAACGTTGGAAAAAATGGGTACCCACTTACGTTTACCTCACATCGGATGGCAAACGCCCCAAAATGAACAATGGCCACAAAGTCGCGAGCAAATGGAAAGAAACAAAAACTTACGTTAATGGCATGAGCATGGAAACATGTCGCGACCTACACCACATGGCAGATCTTGGCTTTGCAGCTATTTTTTACTCAGGCCAATATGCTTGGAACCAAGGCGTAGACTTATTTAAAGCCGAGAAAAAACGCCTTACAACCGCTATGGAGGTACACGGTGCTTGGATGACTGGCGACAAAGCCATCCCCAAAAACATGTGTAAAAGCGGTAAAGTTGTTGCGCGCTTACGTGATAAAAAAGGCATCTCTAAAAGCAACACTAGCGGCCAAAAAGTCTGGGAAATTGGCTACAACCACCTAAGCGAACGGTTGAACGCCAACCTACCTTACACACGAGAAATGATCCTCGATGAGCGCAGCAAAGGCGGCCAAGGTTCCGAGCGCTGGGTATACCAATGGGAAACGCTCGGCCACGCAAAATAAGCCATTATATTTATAGTACTGCAAAAAGCCGCACAGCCTATCTGTTGCGGCTTTTTTTGTGCCTAACGTAACAACCCTTCAACTACGACACCGCACAACAAAACCATATTCATATCAAAAACCCCTCCCTAAGCCAACATAAAGGCATTTTCACACTAAGTAACTATAATAATAAAAAGACAAAAATGAATAGCAGGCAAACAGCCAGGTGAAACGCCCCACAACGCAGCAGACAAAGTCAACACTTATAGGCTCGGTTTATATTCTAGAGTATTAGGTATCAAGGCAGTAACAGCGGCGTCTAAATGTTTACAGCATCAAAAGGCTGCCCGTATAGCCAAAAAAGTCACAAGCCTTGAAGCCACACTTAAACATACTCGTGCACAGCTCAAAATAGCTAGTGCGCTCGCTGCTCGCTGCTCGCTGGAATGTATCAGGGAGAGAAAACCGCTACGCTGAATATGGCCAGCTGGGTTATTTAAGAAACACCAGACAGCTCATTGAAAAAGCCGTGAGAGGCTGATAAAAATAAAGGTATAGATAAAACATGAAGCAAGCACAAAGAGGCTTTACGCTAATAGAGCTTATCGCTGTTATTGTCACACTGGGGATAATCGCAGCAACCTCTGTACCCAAATTTGTCAACCTACAGCAAGCCGCACGCATCGCTAAAGTCACTTCGCTAGAGGGTACAGTCCTCAGAATGCGCACACAGGTAAAAGTAGCCTGCCAAGTAACGCCCGCCTGCGTGATCCACAGCCGTGGCCAAGCTGTATTTATACCGCCCCTTAACCAAAACATACAATTGATAAAGCAATACCCCGATGCAGGCGAATTGTCGCGTACCGATCAAATCGACGACATTATTACCACATCGGGCTTTGATATTACCTCTCAAAACGGAAACCTCACCACACGCTGGGCCATACCCAACACCACAAACTGTTATGCCGAATACAGCCAATCGGGTTACCTAGGCAACCTTGTACCACTAGTGACAAAAACAACAACAGGGTGCTAATAAATAATGGCCCAACGCCATCGTATAACATGCACAAATAAAAGCAGACAGAAAACCTCACAAACAGACTTACCCTAATACCACCCATGGCTATGTACAACACAGCCAAGCGGGCTGCTAACCTTAAAACCTAAGGAACTTCTAATTAACCAAGCAGCGTCTCTGCGTGACCTAGAGCGGTTAATGGCTAGGCGTCTTTTGCCACTAATGGCCGTAGCCCTTAGCAAAAATGACAACAACGCAAGTGACTGCTCTAGGCCGCACCCTGTGGGGCTTTCAGAAAGCTCCCAAGCACTAGGGAATCTATCTACGTTGACTACGCTCAAAGGGCAACCAGCCCGCCTTTCTCAGTCGCCTATACAGGAAGGCTTTTCGAAACGACGTTAATCAGAGGCACCCTAGTCACCTCATTATAAAACACAACGGTCAGGCTTTACGCCTATAGAGCTTATAGACGTTAGTATTCTGCTAGGTATTGTAAAAAATTTATGGGTGTCCTTTTTTGCTTTTTTGATGAGCTATTTTACTATGAAAATAAAGCTAAAACCCGATAATTATTGATTTTTCTACAGCCTGAACGCCCCCATCAAGCGCCGCAGAATGCGGTCGCTTGGATGGGCTTGGTATACGTTTCCGACTTATTCGAAGATGCTGCTATATATCCCGTTCAGTTTCTCGTACTCACTAGCTTCTAGAAGAGCATGTTCTTTTTCTAAGATGTAAACTTTTCCTTGCTCTTTCATTTGAGACAATTTGCCTGAATCCATGCCACATAAAAATATTTGTGAATCTGCAGGAGTATTATTCATAATTAAAGAAACTATACTTTCATAGTGTTTAGCAGCTTGTTCATGCTGGTTTGGAGTATCAATAACTAACGGGCTTAGAACCTCTTCACTGTACATACTTATGAGATTGTAGAAACTTACATAATACGCAAGCATAGCTCTTGTACTTTCTGCAGCACCACCACTTTTAGCAACTTTCGCATGACTTTCAGGGGACTTTATATTAGAAGTATTAACTCCAAAAGCTTTAAGTTTTGCTATGTAGCTAGGGAAGAGTTCCAGGAATTTATCTTTAACAATTTTCCTGGTCTCTTTTGAATCATTATTTCTGTCTCTTCCTAAAGTTTTCTCATCTGCTTCTAGTGAGTAAAATTGTTCAAGCTTGATACTTTTACTGCTATTTACTTTGTGTGTTACGGAGTGTGCTGCAACAGAATCAAGAATATTTTGAAATGTTATCGCACTGCCATTCTCTTCTTTTCTGTAATACTTCTCGTTTAGTTTTTCTATTTGACTTCTAATCTCACTTAATTCTTCTTCTTTTTTAATAACACTTTGATCAGACTTTTTTAATGCTTTTTCTAGACGTTTTGAAACTTGTTCAGCTTGTTCTTTGTCTTTAAGTAATGCAAACCTATTTACTAGAGTATTATCATGAATGACACCACAGGTTGGGCATTCAATTTCATCGTCTACTTCTTCTGCATACTCATAATCCTTTTCAAGTTCACTAACAGCTTCATTTGCAATTGCAAGTTGACTTTGAATGTGAGCTTTATCTGCCCTGAGTTCAGCAAATTCTTCAAAGACAAGTTCCTGTAGATTGTGTAACTCAAGTATTTTATACTTGAGTTCTTCTTCGATTTCATCGAACTCTTCTAAATTAACTGTTGTTTCAATGCTTGGAATAAAGTCGCTAACTATTGAAATTGCAGTTTCATATTTTTCAATTTTATTTTTAACAGTGCCTTTTTCTCTTTTTTTCTCATAAATATCCTCAGTAAAGTCAAAATAACTTTTTTTGATCATGCCTGAATGATATTGAGTAATGGGTTTTTTCCAATCGGCAAACTGTCCAAGTTTATCAAATGAAACCCATGCGTTTGACCAACTCTGCTTCTGATCTATGTAAAATGGGAGAAAATAAAACGCAGGTGGAGGTATAACAACTTCGTCTTGGTTTCTTACTGGCAATAGAGCGTTAAAATTTACAATCTCTGAGATTTTCTTTGAGAACTCTCCAGATAGGCCAGTATATGATTTATATTTAATACCATCTTCAGATAAAAAGAAACGCTTGTCATCTCGGGCAATCCAGTATTTTTTACTAGCAACTTCAAATTCAACGATAGCCTTGCAATTTAATCCATTCCATTTGTCGTCGAATCTTGGTTCGCAACCAAAGCACCAGAATAAATTTTTTACAACGGAAGACTTACCAACACTGTTGGCACCTTCAGCGAGAATTAGATTGTATCTGTTTGAGAACTTTAATTGTCTGGCTTTCTTTTGCAGATTGCTTATTATTGTTAGTGTTTTGAACCTCAAGGTTTTCATGTAGATTATTCCTTAAATTCCTAATAAGTTTTTTGTATGTATAAATGTCTTTATTCATTTTAATCCGATTAACTCATATAGAAACGCACCAGAGAAATCATCTTGGCTAGGGAAGTAGCTAGTTACTAGATCAGATACTTGACTAAATATATATTCATCCAACTCCGCAGCCGTAGAGAAATTATCAATATTGTCTTCTATCGATTTTTTCATTTGTTCAGATACTTTATGTAGTTCTGAGCCTCGACTGCTCAATTTTTCGGCATAATACCTATTAAATGCACTAACAATTTTTCTACGCTTCAATGACTTCAGGTTGTATTCATCTTTGAGAATGTCTAGTAATTCTGTAGTTACACTCTCGTCAGGCTTTCTATTTACATGTTGATCTATAATTTCATCGAGCTGTTTACTTGTAACGGCTTTCTTCTTTAGTGAGTCATCCCAATCATGATAATCAAAACTATTTTCACCCTTTCTTTGAAGGTCTCTAATTATGCAATTATAAATAGAGCTAGAGTTGTAAGTGCAATTAGGCTCTCGTTTGCTTATCAATTGACTTATTTTACCTTCAATCGCAAGATCAAATCCTTTTTTCGGTAGCTCTGGTATTATGAATGCAAGCTTGCTTTCTAGTATGTTGGTTTTGTCTATTTCAGATATACAGCCAAGAACTTTTTCTTTTTCATCTTCTGATAGATGCCCAACCTTTATTACTTCGAATGATAGGCCTTCTTTGTGTAAGTCAAAGCTAAATCCACCAGTGGATACAAAGTTCACACTTGAAACTCTACCAGAGAATTTTTTATTACAAACACTGCTTGCTAGCTTTTTCAATGGTGATGCTGTTTTTGTTTTATCCTTTGTCAAGGAAGTGATTGTTGATTTGCTTCCTATTTCTTTGATTTGGTTGAATTCAAATAATGCAGATGAACCATTGAGACTATTCGCCAGTGTTACATCTTCATGCTCTTCAACAAAAATAGCGTATTCATTCCCCTCGCTATGTTCATCAAGCATTCTGCAAAACGCCCAGTGATATTGGTAATTATATTTCCTATAAGT
>CAKZUG010000129.1 GCA_937920545.1 uncultured Saccharophagus sp. | reverse complement strand
GTACAAACTTTAGTTTTTCACGAATAGGCTCATAAAGTACAAATGGATAAGCATCATCTAAACCCATACTGCGGTTTAATGAATTGAGGGCAACAGTGAGTTCTATCCATGTTGATAAGATAGTTTCAATGGGTGCCTGATATTGATGAAAACTTTCGTGTTGTGGCAACGCTAGGTCAGTGACATCCGCTTTGGCATGGCTTTGATATTGTACATCTAAGCCAAAGCTCTGTGCTGTTTCTAGCGTATCTAACATGTGTAAATAATGCGCCCATGTTTCGGCCCAGTCTTCCCAGGCGTGCATAGTGGCGTAGGCACTAATATGTGTTTTCTGCCAATTATTAGGTGCACCGTTGGCATAATAATCATCGAGTGCTTTTTGATAACTTTGGCTTTCATCGCCAAATAATAATCTAAATTGCGCCGTTAATTCCGGTGTGTTTGCGATGAGTTGATCCCAGTAAAAGTGGCCGATTTCATGGCGGAAATGCCCCAGTAATGTGCGGTATTGCTCGCCCATAGAGTGTTTGGCTTTTGCGCGTACTACCTCATCAGCTTCAGCATAATTAATCGTGATGTCGCCTTGATTATGACCTGTCATAACTGGGGCGCGGCCTTTTACAGGTTTAGCAAAGTGATCTTTTGCTTTTCTGTCCGTTTTAAAATTAAACTCAAGGCCTCGTTCTGGATCTTCGATTCTATCGGGAATAGGCAGACCCAGTGCGTCTATAGTGTAGAGCGTTCTTCGTTTGGCTGTCTCAAGCTCTCGCCAGCAATCAATATGGGCGGGCATGGCGGTACTGGGAATAGCATTATTAAAATGGCAGGCGAAACAAAGTGGTGATGCATCGGATTTTTTCTCAACCATCCCATTGCATACTTGAAAGTTAGCGTAGTTCTGGCATTGTTTATAGACCACCGCTGGATCGGTTTTGCAGGTAAATTCACCCACGATATCGGTTTGCTCAAACGCTGTTACTTTTTTTAGGCGCGCGCTATAGCCTGTTAAGCGTTGGCAGTGTGTACATTGAGTGCTTTCAAAAAAGAGCATTGATCTGTGCCCACAGCAACATTTAAATGTTTGCATAAAATACCCTTAATAAGTGAATACCAGAAACTGGATGGCAATATTGCGTTAACGTAACATCATACGCTACTTAGTTTTTAACCTATGTTTTTTTATTAAAATGAACTTATTATTTAATGAGCCTGCTCTTAATAGCAAAGTAGATAATGTATTTAATTATTTATATCGCCGAATTTTCTTTTTATAGAAAATTTTTCTTACAAGTACAGTGCCAACACTGTATGTGCAGTCTCATTGAATAATAGGAATTGAACATGCCGTCTTTTTTTAAACAGAAAGCGCTAAAGCAAAAAACATATAAACGTAACGTCACCTCCATGTTAGGTCTTGTCACAAGCGCGCTTTTCTTGAGTGCTTGCGGCGCAAGTAATAGCGATAATACGGTTGATAATATCACTGCTGCTCCTGTTGTCGATGTCGCGCCCACAGTTATACGTGGCGTATTTAATAGTGATGACGAGTTACCCTCATATTCTTTACCTTCAAGTGCATTACCTGCTTGGCCGCTTCCTACTGTTGAGGTTGATGAAGTGCCTTCGGTGAATGAGCTTCGCACGCTAAACGTTACGTTACAAGCTTCTCAACAGGTTGGCGATACCGATCTTGACGTAAGTACGTCGTTAACAGCGGTGGCTGTTATGACGTTAAATGAAACGACTGGCGACATCAATGTGACGCTATCTTTTGATAACATTGCTGATAGTGACGCTGTAACGATGGTGCATATTCATTCTGGTTTTGCAGGCGAGAATGGACCCGTTCTAGCGGGCCTTAATCCTGTAAGCGGTAAGGCTACTATGTTTTCGCTTAATACAAATATTGATCGTTTAGCGAATAAAAAGGGCAATACGCTAGAAGCGTTTTTAGATGGCGGTTGGTATATTAATTTACATACAACGTCGAATCCTAATGGTCATTTACGAGGCCAAATTTTTACTAATGATATCAGTGTTACTCGTACAAGGTTGCAAGGCGACCAGCAAAATCCTGCGATTATCAATGCTGATGGTGTATCGGGTGTGGGTTATGTGACGGTCAATATGGATGAGGCCGAAATTGTGGCCAATGTCTTGGTGCAAGGTTTTGTCCCCTTCCTTGATGCACCTATTGGACCCGTGCATTTGCATCATGGTTTTGCGGGTGAAAACGGCGGAGTATTTCTACCGTTAATGGCTGTTGAAGGTTCTGATACGATATTTAGGGCAACAGAGCGTGATGCAACTGATACGATTAATTTTGAGCGTATCGCAAAAGGTGGCGCATATATCAATGTGCATTCTGCTGAAAATAGCTCGGGTGAAATTCGCGGTCAGGTTGTACCTAAGGGCGTAAGTGTTGCGCGTACAGTTTTAGAAGGTCAGCAGCAAAATCCAGCTATTAAAAATGCTGAGGGTGTAGCGGGTGTGGGTTACGTTACGGTGAAGCCAGAATCCAAAAGTATTGTTGCGCATGTATCTGTACAAGGTTTTATGCCATTTTTAGATGCGCCTGTTGGCCCAGTGCATTTACACAGCGGTTTTGCGGGTGCTAACGGGCCAGTATTTTTACCTGTTTTTGCGGTCGGTGATTCACAAACACAATTTAGCAGCACTGAGTTAGATGCTATCGAAACGATTGATTTTAATCAAATAGCCAAAGGTGGAACGTACATCAATGTGCATTCGGCTAAAAATGGCGCAGGTGAGATCCGCGGTCAAGTGCTCATGCACAATATGGCGGTTGTTCGATCAGAATTACAAACAAAACAAGCTGTGCCTACCGTCATCACACCGAGTTCTGAGGCTGTATCGGGCGTGGGATATTTAACATTCAATAGAATGGATGCCAGCATTAGCCCTGTTGCTAATGTCACTTTATCTGGCTTTGAGGCAAGTATGGTACATGTTCACCGAGCAGGTGTGGCTGGCGAGACAGGCCCCGTACACATTGGTCTATCGGATATTAGTCCAGCCGATGCCCCGGGTACGGTATTTAGCGCGAATGAAAGTGATATTTTTAGCTTATCAGGCCTACTGAGTGGCGTATATTATTTTAATGCGCACTCAGAGGCTAACCCCGCAGGTGAAATTCGTGGTCAAATTTTAACAAACGATATACGTGTCTTTCAAACAATGTTAAACAGCGAGAAAACCCTCCCTTCTGCCCATATCACTCAAGCGACTGCGATCAGTTTCATCACTGTCAACCTGAATACAGAAATGTTTAACATTAATGTGCAGGCAAGGAATTTTGAGCCCAGCCCTGCATTTGTATCGT
Organism: uncultured Saccharophagus sp.; assembly: GCA_937920545.1. Classification (GTDB taxonomy): domain Bacteria; phylum Pseudomonadota; class Gammaproteobacteria; order Pseudomonadales; family Cellvibrionaceae; genus Saccharophagus. Next base: position 20,676 of record CAKZUG010000129.1, on the reverse strand, counting down.
TAAACATTGCTGGTGATCGCAACACCGTGTTTGCCGAGTTGGCGGATCAAAGTGATGGGTTTTTTAACGGGGTAGGTCAAGTAAGTCATCTTCAGGGTTTATTAACGGGAGGGTACTCCATTCAGGCCAGTGAAATAGCACCGTAATATGTGCTCTATTGACGCCATTTTGACTATGCTAAAATTTTTTTTAATGTATTCAAAGTCGCTATTTTCACGTGAAACGCCTGTAAAGTGTCTATACTAAAAAAGTTACGTTCATTCATTTTATTGTTATAAAGGGTAAATACATAATGACAGGCTCACTGTGTTTTACCTTGCTGTATATGACAAATTTACGAGGTGGCTCTTTTGTTTTTTCAGCGTGAAAAAAAATCAAATAAAAAGAATACTATGCCAGTATCGGCAACATTATCACTCCCTAGCAACCAGATAAGCGTAGATAATCTCTCCGCGTTAAACTTAGAGGGTGGCACGCAGCTGGTTATGGCTTTTGTATCACCCCACTGCAATTTTGCTAATGTGAGTGCGCAATTGTCTTCCTGTATGCCGTTTGCAAAGACTGTGCTTGCTGTCATGACGGCTGGGGAGCTGGGTGGAGGCGAAAAAATATACCATCAAACGCCTAATTCATGGGATAACATTGTATTAAATGCGTTTTCAAAAACATTAGTTGGCGAACTGTCATATCATCTTATTGATTTGCATTGTGCGGATCTTAAAGCCGGAAAACCTCAAATAACGGCAGCTGAGCGTATTAAAAAAATTGAACAGGCATTGGCATTACTTAACCCGCCTTTTAGCATTGATAGCCAAGACACGTTTGCGTTAACGTATTTTGATGGTATTTCAGCATCTGAAGATTTTTTCGCTCAAGCATTATACCGCTGTGGTAAGTTTCCCTGTTTTTTTGTAGGGGGAAGTGCTGGTGGTAAGCTCGATTTTAATATGGCTAACATCAGCATAAATGGTGTCGTTAAAGAAAATGTCGCACTGGTTGCTTTTTGTAAGATAAATAAAGGTTATCGCTACGGCATACTGAACTCTCATAATTATGAGGCTATAGGTGTTGAATTTACTACGGCAAGTTTTGATCCCTTAACGCGTACTCTGCATTCGGTGTTAGATAAAAACCTAAATCTCCAGCCTCCTGCAGAGGCTATTGCTGCACATTTTAATTGCGACTCATCTGAATTAGAGCAACAGCTAGTTGGTTTCTCATTTGGGCGTAAAATTAACGGAAAAATATACGTATTAACCATTGCGAATATTAACCCCGACGGCAGTATTAAATTTTTTGGCGATTTATCGTTTGGGGAGATATTTCAAGTTGTTAAGGCGGGTTCATTCAAAGATGCGACATCAGTTGATTACCAGAATTTTATGCAGGGTAAACCTCGCCAACCTATAGCAACTATTGCAAACGATTGTATTTTTAGACGGCTCAATAACCCCAATAACTTAAATGAAATTTCGGTTTTTGATAAAAAATATTTGTCGGGTTTCTCTACTTTTGGCGAATTTTTGGGTGTGCATCAGAATGAAACATTAACCGCTATAGGTTTTTTTGATGTTGCTGAAAACGAAAGTTTTTATGATGAATATGTTAATAACTTTGCTTTTCATTATGCTTCATTTTCTAATCAACATCTGAGTGCGCGTATTGTGAGCGTAAGCCATATTAACGAGTTACAATCTAAACTTATTGGCAGTACATCACGCTTTCAACCATTGCTAGAAGAAACAAATAATGAGTTAAAGCATGTGGCTACGCAAGCGAATGAGTCGGCGCAAAAGCAAATGTTATTAGGTGATGAATTTGATACGTTTTTAAATAAAGTAGCGCAACAGTCAAGTGAGCGAGAATCGCTCACGCAAAGTGTCGAGCAGTTAAGCAGCAGTGCAGATAAAATATTTAATATTTTACAATCCTTAGGAGGTATTGCTGAACAGACTAATTTACTTGCTCTTAATGCGTCCATTGAGGCTGCACGCGCGGGTGATGCAGGCAGGGGGTTTGCAGTTGTAGCCGATGAGGTAAGAGCATTGTCTATGCGCACACAATCTAGCTTACAAGAAACGGGCGAGACAGTTAATAATGTTTCAGCGTCGATTAATGGCATTTCTAGTGCGGTCTTAAATATCAATAATTTATTAACGGATATAGAAGGTAGTTCAGTTAATTTAAAAAGCGAACTAAATGCATTATCACAACAATCATCAGAATCTTCTGAGCATGCGAAAGTGGGTATTGAGCGAGCAGATAAAGTAAGTGCTGAGGCAAGTGAAATAGAAGCTGAAATGTTAAAAATTGAGCAGTTGAATCGTTTGGCTAAGCGGTTCTCTTAATATTTTAACGTCTCATTCAGATCTATTCTGACGAATTCATGGTTATTTTGGTGTGAGTTAATACTTTTTTTGAGTGTGCAATTACTGTTTTCAAAGAACGGCCTGCAAAAGAGCTAGCTTTATCAGGATTATGTTAAGGAGGTAAACTGACTGCTGAAACAGTTGAAAATAATACCCTTGAGTATGATGCACGCTGTCAATATATACCTATACGCTCTTCGTCGGCATCCTGCCTCCGATGGCCTCATACCCAAGGGTATTCTTTCTTTGTGCCTTGTTGATATGTGCCTCCTCTTTTTACGCTAGGGAACCTCTGATTTACCTCGCCGCGTCTCTACGTTGACTTCGCTCAAAGGTCAATCAGCCTGCCTTCCTCAGCCGCCTAAACAGGAAAACTTTCTTAAAACCAGAGATGCCGCGAGGTTAATCAGAGGTTCCCTAGATGTATTATTTTTAGTGATATGTCTTATATGCACTGAATGTACCTGCTGGGCTAGTGACTCGTTCATTACCTAATGACAGCGCTATGCCATGCCCAATATACATCTCACTTAATGTGTTATTTTTTAGTGTAATAGCTCCAAAGTGACCACTAAAACGAATGCCTAGTGCGTTATTTACATATGTTTGATTATTACCTTGCTGCACAAGAATATAGTGTGTAAAAGGTGTTCGGTTAACCATTGATTGAACAATAAGCCCTTTAAATATATCGCCATCAGTAATACGTTTAACGCTTTTTATTATGGGTTTAGTTAATGCATTTTGTGGCTCATAAATAACGACAAAAGGGTTATCCCATACTGCGCCTTGGTGGCGTAGTATCATGATAGGATGAGGCTTTTTGTTGTATGGTTTGTATTCTATATTTGATATAGGGGTAAGAGCTTGCGTGTAATCCAAGGTTAAGCCACCCAAGACATTGGCGTGCATACTCACACCATCGTTATTGAGCTTGTGCGCATCAAATCGAACATGTATGTTTTGTTTCGTTGGCGTTGACGTTTTGACGTCAGAGAAATAATGCCAGCCAGGATGCTGATAATGAAAGCGTGTTTGTTTATACGTTGCTTGCGGGAATGGTTGGTAACGTTCTGGATCATCGCTTAATTCAATTGCTTTTTGAGCGATTTTAGCTGTGATACTATCGCCAATATTACGGTATAAATAATCATGGAATTGTTCAGGGTGAGAAGACTTTGCCCTAAATATATCAATATAATAGCCTGCTTCATTATTTAATCTGACGATAGCGGTTGTGCGTTGGTGTGTTGCTTTAGCTACATAATTATGCTCATCAAAAAATGATAGCGTAGTAAATGAATGGTGTGGGCTAATAGCATTTTGTTTGGGTCTAGGCTCCATAAAAACTTTATTAGTTTGGTTGATACCTAAGTTCATCCAGCCACCTTTAGATGCTGATGCGCCATGACTAATCACTGTGTTATGACCAGCAAAAAGGCTGTGATAATGCTTATGTATATTACTGCCTACTTCCGCTTTGCCTGCTTCTATGCCAAGAATATGCCCCTTCCCATATAGTTCTAAATCAATACCTGACGCATGACCGTGTACATAACTTCCGCCGCCCGTTGTTGCCATTAGGCCATGTTTTCTTGGGTTAATTGTATTTATATTACGTTGAATATAGAGCCCTGCATACGGTAAATGGAAGGTTGAATACAAGTCGGGCATTGTATTTTTTTCTGGTTTTACAATAATACTTTTTGCCCATAAAATTTGGATGGGTGTTTGATACGGTGAGGCTCGCAGAGAGCGCTCTGGCAGTTGATCACGATTATAATCACCTGATTTTATCGCCTTTTCTAGTTTAGTAGCAAAGATAGCCTCAAGCTTTTTATTTTCATTTAATCCGGCGGACATGTAAGCTAATTCATATTTAAAATAACAATTTTCATCATAGCGTTTACCATTACCAAAAGCTGGGTAGCTGCCATTCGGAAAGCGTAATTGGTCGTAAGTGAGTAGCGCTTCTGCAATATACGGATAGCGTACACCTAGTTTTAAACTGGGGTAAATACGGTCTAGGAGTGTCATGAGGTATAAGCTACGGTAGGCAACACTGATTGAGTTGTTTAACGGTTCATCCCATATGTCGCCTGCTTTTTTATATTTTTTGGCTACTGTGTTTAATGAGTCATGGTGCTGTGTATCTTTATAAAGGTAATGCATCAAGTACGTATTACGGAGCGCTTTATCATCAAGGGCGAGCGTATTATGAACTAAGCTTGCAGACTCTAAGATAGGCCAATTATTGTTTACTAATCCAGAAGATAGTGCCATTTTTGCATATGTTTCGAATACATATTGCGCGGCTTTAAAATCGAAGTTAGATAATTTTTTTTCATATGGGTCATACACCTTCCCTCCATTTTTTAACCATTTGTACATAAAATCATAAATAATAGGTATTTGCGCCGAATAAATACGTGCTTCTAAAAGGTGATTTGTAGGGATAATCCAACCTTTATTTAAATGATCAGTGTCTGATATTTTTGTTGATTCAAGTGCTTTGATAACGGTATAAAGAATATCTGCCGCGCAGTGGGCATAAACTTCTTCTTCTGTTAAATAAAATATAACGCTGCAATCAATAGCATGCTGTAGGGCGAGCTGGAGTGGTTTTCTTAAACCGCGCTTGTTATGTGGTGTTTGTTTGATAAATCTGGGGAACTGGTACGTGTTTTTTTTCCAGTGTAAAGGTAGATTATTAAGGCGATGAGCGCGTGCTTCTAAGTTATTGGGTGTGATTTCATGGGTGCGCTTTAAAAGTTTATTGAAGCGTGATTTAGCCCAGGGGTAATAATTGATTTTTTCAAGAATATCTGCACGCTCATCTTGAGTTACCCATATCATGGGGCGTTCTTGAGATACTGCACTCGGCGTTATAACAACGGCACTTATTATCAAACTATAAAACAGTATGGTTAGAGCGTGTTGGTGAATTTTATTTATACAAAAAATACCGAGTATTACTCTATTATTAGTGAAGGTCGTCATGTTAATACCTTAATGTATGCTTCTATAAGCGCTAATCGCCCTTATAATTTGCGTACTAAAATCTATGCACATACGGTACGTGTATTTAATAGCACATACCTATATGTATTTTAAGCATAGAATTGTGATTAGTATTTAAATTTATAATTTATTGACCGTCTATTTTCCAACACGATTTATTTATAAATAAATATCATTTAATTTACATATTTACTTTCAAGTTTAAATGCTCTAAATAAAATGCATTCTCCGTAATAAGCATATGAGTAATATTTTGTGCATCTCTAAAACCATGGCCTTCATTTTCATAGGTGTAATAGCGGGTAGGTACAGCATTGAGGGCGAGTTTGTCGACCATCGTTTGTGCTTGATTAGGCGGTACAACCTTATCTTTTAAGCCTTGATAAAGTAAAACAGGGCAGGTTATGTTCTCACAAAAATGTATGGGTGATCGCTCAATATAGTTGGCTTTTGATTGCGGATAAGGGCCTATTAAGCTATCTAGGTAGCGCGATTCAAATTTATGCGTATCGGAGGCGAGTGATTCTAAATTGCCAATGCCGTATAGCGATACGCCAATATCAAATTCGTTGGTAAATGTTAATGCCGCCAGTACCGTGTAACCGCCTGCCGAACTGCCTTTAATAATACTTTTTCCTTCAGAGGCGTACCCTTGTTTAATCGCATGGTTTTTTGCTGCACACATATCTTCGACACATGCGAGACCCCATAGTTTTTGCAAGCTTTGACGGTACTGACGACCAAAACCTGTGCTGCCGCGATAGTTAACATCCAATACCGCAAAGCCACGTGATGTCCAATATTGAATTTTTGGGTTAAACGCTGTACTGGTCGCGCCAGTTGGGCCGCCGTGGCAAAGCACCATAACCGGTGGTTTGATGGCGGTGTTAACTGATGTGAAATCTGGGTGAGCAGGTGGATAATAAAAACCATACGCTTGGTTTACGTTAGGTGTTTTATGTTTTACGCCCGTTGTAAAACTAAAACTTTGCGCGAAGGAAAGCGTGTTTTTATCCAATAATAATTGGTGGTCACCTAATGCTGTTAAGGTTATTTGGCAGGCGTTCGGGTTATTATCTTTTTCATTTTCTTTAGGTAAAGTTAATTTAGGTAAAGTTAACTCAGATAAAGTTAACGCATAAACTTGTGGAAGTTTTGCGGCGTTTGCGCCAATAAATAACGCGTTAAATTGTTTGTTATTAGGTGTGGTGTAGATGCTAGCGCTAGCGGGGGTGCTGATATCGGTATAGCTAGCATTAATATCGTTTAACTCGTTAACAACAGGTTTGTTTGTATTAATATTGTTAACGGTGGCGCTGAACCAACGCCCCTGTTGTGTATACGTGGTAAGCAATGTATCGGCATCTAAAAATGCATAGCATCGCATGCCAAATACCCATTGGGGCGTCGCAAATTCTGCGTCAAGCTGTGTAATGGCTTGCCAGTCTGAGTTGTTAATAGCGGTACTTTCTTGAGTGGCGATGAGGTGGTCAAGTTTGTAAATGTTCCACCAGTTATTGCTGTCACTGACACAATATAAATCACCGTTGGGTGCCCATTGCGGTTGAAAAACACTCTCGTTATTTGTTTGGCCTTTTACGCAAGCTGCGTACAGCACCTCACCTGCATTAGTCAGCTTTGCAACATAAATACATGTGGTATCCCATGGCATATTAGGGTGGTGCCACGCTAAATAAGTGAGGTAGTGCCCGCAGGGTGAAAGGTTGGGGTTGCTGTAAAAATCGGCTTGTGGAACGCTTAAAAATTGTGTTTCTTGTGATGCAATATCAATATAAGCAATATGCGCGATAGCTTCGTCAAAGATAGCTTCGTCAAAGGTCGCTGCGTTAAAGTTAGCTTCGTGGTCACATGTGCTATGCGCTTCGCAAACTGCTATCAGGCGCGTTTGATCTGCATTTAAACTTAAGTCAGCGAAGCGCCATGTCCCTTTTGAACAGGGTGTTATGGCCTTGGGTGCTTGGTGAATATCGGATAACGATAACGCATAAATACGTTGGTCGTTTGCGTCAACAAAATATAAAACATGATCGCCAATACAATAAACGCCGCCCCCGTATTCGTGGGCTTTACTTTGAGCACTTAATGGCGCAACTAAAAGGCTTTGTGTATCGCTTACATCACCATTTTTGTGTACAGTCTGCCGCATAATGGTGCTGCGACCACGTTCTTGCGGTAAGGTTTGTAGCCAATAGCAGTGTTGATCGCCCACGGCATCAATCAGTAATTTAGGTTCGCTGATACGCGGTGTTTTACCTGCCACCAATGTTTCGCTAATAGAGGATGGCCAATTACCGTAGTTTTCTTCTGTAGGTGCTGTCACGTTTTGTGAGCCTTTTTGTTATTGTATGTAAAATGTAATCACACTTTATTTATTTTAAGATAATTGCTCTGAGCTGTTTGCTCTAAGCTAGTTGCTCTAAGTTGGATGTTCTAAATTCTATGAATCACAATATTTTAAAACCATCGGTTATTGAATGCGCCATACAAAAAGCGTTAATACCTTTTGCGCATTATAAGCGTGTTGTGGTTGCTTTAAGTGGCGGTATCGATTCTGTCGTGTTACTCCATGCGCTTTCTTGTATAAAACCTGATCAAGTTGTTATTGCTTTACATGTTAATCATGGCTTATCGCCCCACGCAAATCAATGGGAGCAACATTGTAGTACTTTATGCGAGCAGTTAAAGGTGAGCTTTAAGGCCATTAAAGTGGATGTGAGTGATGCGGGTAAGGGCATCGAAGCGGCTGCGAGGGATGCACGTTTAGCGGCCTTTGCCCGTGTTGTAGATGAAAACACACTTTTATTAACGGGGCACCATTTAGCCGATCAAGCCGAGACATTTCTGCATCGCTTATGCCGTGGTTCGGGTTTGCAAGGTTTACAAGGTATGCTTCATAGTCGGCCTTTGACTAATACACAGGCTAATACCTCTCAATGTGGCTCTACAGCATTGCCCCTTGCCAAAAAAGCGCAGCAAGGCATATTAGTGCGGCCTTTATTAAATATACCTAAACAACCGATTATCGATTATGCCCAAGCATATTCCCTTGCCTACGTAAACGATGAAAGCAATACAAACACCCGTTTTACCCGCAATTTTTTGCGGCAGTCTATTATCGGGCGGCTTAAGCAAAAATGGCCGCAGGTTGAGCAAAATATAGCCCGTGCAGCGTTACATATTCAAGATAGTCAGGCACTACTAGACACCTATTTACACACCGATTTTATTACCCTCGACCCGCTCAAAACGCTATTTGGACACAGTATTCAACTCGATGTATTGCAGGCCATGCCGGCTATTAAACAAACACACTTGATGCGTTATTGGTTGGGCAGCTTAGGTTTGCCCATGCCTAGCCACGCGCAGTTACATGAAGTGCATAAGCTTATACTCGCAAAAATTGACGCCTGTCCAGAGGTGCGTACCCATTATTACAGTATTAGGCGATTTCAGAATCGCTTAGTGTGCTTGCGTGTGTTGCCAGCTATTGACGCTAACACAGTGTTGAGTTGGGATGTTTCGTTATCAGGGTTACCTGATTCAAGCGAAGCGTCTTCTTTAGATGCTTCTTCAGGTGTAAAGTTAACCTTACCCGATGGCTCAACGCTTATTTGGTGCGGCCAAGGTAAGATAACGCCCAATTCACCATTAACAGTGCGATTCCGTCAGGGAGGGGAGCGCTGTAAGCCCCTTGGGCGTAAGCATTCTCAAACGCTTAAAAAGCTATTCCAAGAATACGGTATTGCACCTTGGCTACGTGAGCGTATACCCCTTATTTATTTAGATGATCAACTGTTAGCTGTGGGCGACGCTTGGGTTTGCGTTCATCCAGCCATAAATAACATCACAGTCAATACAGCCAGTTCGGCAAAAGGCAGTGCGTATAAAATCGTGCAATGGCGCGATTAAATCGCATCGACAGATTGAGAAATGAGGTTTGTTCTGGTAATCTGGCGCCCCATCTTAAGGTGGAATCTAAAAGTGAATATAAACCTTTTTGTTCCAACGCTTAAATTGTTAGTTTTTAAGCGCCTACCCTTTAATACCCTTACATTTGTGCCTTAGTTACAGTCACGCTATTTTGTGTGATGTGGCGGCATATTGTTTTTATTTTTGTCAAATACAGAGGTTTCATGACGCGTTTTATATTTGTAACAGGTGGTGTTGTATCATCATTGGGTAAAGGCATAGCCTCTGCATCGCTAGCCGCTATTTTAGAAGCACGTGGGTTAAGCGTGACTATTTTAAAGCTAGACCCCTATATTAACGTTGATCCCGGCACCATGAGCCCGTTCCAGCACGGTGAGGTATTTGTTACAGAAGACGGCGCAGAAACCGATCTCGATCTTGGCCATTACGAGCGCTTTATTCGCAATAAAATGACCAAACGCAACAACTTTACCACGGGCCGTGTGTACGAAACTGTGCTTAAAAAAGAGCGTCGCGGCGACTACCTTGGCGGTACGGTGCAGGTTATTCCGCATATTACAGACGAGATCAAACGCCGTATTTTACACGGTGGTGATGGCGTAGATGTCGCGCTTGTTGAAATTGGCGGCACGGTCGGTGATATTGAATCACAACCTTTCTTAGAAGCCGTTAGGCAGTTAAAGGTCGAGTTAGGCGGCCAGCGCGCCTTGTTAATGCACCTCACATTGGTGCCGTACATTGCCACCGCAGGTGAAACAAAAACCAAGCCAACACAGCACTCGGTTAAAGAGCTACGCTCCATTGGCCTGCAGCCTGATATTTTGTTATGCCGCTCAGAAAAAGAAATCGACGAAGATTCTCGCCGTAAAATCTCATTGTTTACTAACGTTGAACAGCGCGCTGTTGTTCCGTTACCGGATGTTAGTAGTATTTATGCTGTACCCAGTTTGCTCGAAAACTTTAACCTAGACGATATTGTGCTCGATAAATTTGGCTTAGATGCGCAAAAATGCGATTTGAGCGAGTGGGATGACGTTGTAAGGCGCGAACAAAACGCGACCGATACCGTTACTATCGCGATGGTGGGCAAGTATATGGAGTTGCTTGATGCTTATAAATCGCTTAACGAAGCATTAAAGCATGCTGGCTTACAAAGCCTCACCAAAGTGAAAATGCTGTACATCAACGCCGAAGATGTTGAAGAAAAAGGCATTGATATTTTAAAAAGTGCGGATGGTATTTTAGTTCCTGGTGGTTTTGGCCACCGTGGATTAGATGGCAAATTAATGGCCGTGCAATACGCCCGTGAAAATAAAGTCCCTTATCTGGGTATTTGTTTAGGTATGCAGTCGGTCGTTATTGAATTTGCCCGTAATGTGCTTGGTTTGGAAGGTGCAAACAGCACCGAATTTGACCGCAAAACACCGTACCCTGTTATTGGTTTAATCACCGAATGGCTAAACGAAGAAGGCCAAATTGAAAAGCGTGACGAGTCGTCTGATTTGGGCGGTACTATGCGTTTAGGTGCACAGGAATGTCATTTAGAAGCGAATAGCCGCATCCGTGACATCTACGGTAAAGACAGTATTGTTGAGCGTCATCGTCATCGCTACGAAGTGAACAACACGTTTTTAGACCAATTGCGTGAAGGCGGTTTACGTATTGGTGGTTGGTCGCAAGATAACTCATTGGTCGAAGTGGTCGAATTACCTGAGCACCCTTGGTTTGTTGCCTGCCAGTTCCACCCCGAGTTTTCATCTACACCGCGCGATGGCCATCCGCTATTTACCAGCTACGTGAAAGCCGTGCTTGAAAACAAAAAAGCACATTAAGCGTTTGCTTAAAACACATTAATATGACAAAAAACAGTTTTAATGCAGTATAAAAGCGGCATTAGAACTGTATTAAAGCTGTATTAAAACTGCATTTAAAGACAAGCGATTGCTGATAGCGACAAAAAGCTAATGGCCACAAAAGCCATGAAGTGATACATAGAGCGTTAAGCCAAGCTAACAGTCAAATTAACAGCCTAACTTCTAGCTAACAGACTAACTTCTAGCTAACAGCGTTACGACTAGCAATGGTTACTCAAGGAACACGAATGAAAGACACAACGATTACATTAAATAACATTGAGATTGCCAACAACAAGCCATTTACGCTCTTTGGCGGCATGAATGTACTTGAGTCAAAAGACTTAGCACTCAAAACCTGCGAGGCCTATGTCGAGGCGACACAAAAACTAGGTATTCCCTACGTATTTAAAGCCTCGTTTGACAAAGCTAATCGCTCGTCTATTCATTCATACCGTGGCCCAGGAATGGATGAAGGGTTAGAGATATTTCGTGCGGTAAAAGACGCCTTTGGTGTGCCGATTATTACCGATGTGCACGAATGCGACCAAGCGCAACCCGTATCAGAAGTAGCCGATATTATTCAGTTACCCGCTTTTTTAGCGCGCCAAACTGACTTAGTGGAAGCCATGGCAAAAACCAATGCCATTATCAATATCAAAAAGCCCCAGTTTTTAAGCGCAGGACAAATGAAAAATATTGTCGAAAAGTTTAAAGAGTGCGGCAACAGCAATCTTATTTTATGTGAGCGCGGCAGCTGCATGGGTTACGACAACCTTGTTGTGGATATGCTTGGCCTACGTACCATGAAAGAAGTCAGCGATGGTGCACCCATTATTTTTGATGTGACGCACTCATTGCAATGCCGCGATCCTTTGGGCGCAGCATCAGGCGGACGCCGTCATCAAACCGCTGAGCTTGCCCGTGCAGGTATGGCGGTTGGTTTAGCCGGCTTATTTTTAGAAGCCCATCCCGAGCCTGCGAAAGCAAAGTGTGATGGCCCCAGCGCCTTACCGCTAGATAAATTATTTCCATTTTTACAACAAATAAAAGCGGTAGACGATGTGATTAAACAGCTACCACCGCTTGATATTCAATAGCTTGATATTCAATTATAGTTAACACGCTAAACTAACACGCTAAACTAACACGCTAAACACAACGGCATTTTGCCTGATAACGAGGACAGTATGAGTACAATTAAAGATATTATCGGTTTTGAAGTGATGGATTCACGCGGTAACCCAACGGTTATGGCTGAAGTAATACTTGAATCAGGTGTTGTGGGTTCTGCCTGTGCACCGTCTGGCGCATCTACAGGTTCACGCGAAGCCCTTGAGCTACGCGATGGCGACAAAAGCCGTTATATGGGTAAAGGCGTACTAAAAGCCGTTGCCAATATTAACGACACCATTAAAGGTCTTTTAATTGGTAAAGATGCGGCTGAGCAACGTGAGCTAGACGCTATCATGATCGACGCAGACGGCACAGAAAACAAAGCAAAGTTTGGCGCTAACGCGATTCTTGCTGTTTCTCTTGCAGCAGCAAAAGCGGCTGCTGCCGACAAAAACATCCCGTTGTACGAGCACATCGCCAATGTAAACGGCACACCAGGCCGTTATAGCATGCCCGTACCGATGATGAATATCATCAACGGTGGTGAGCACGCCGATAACAACGTCGATATTCAAGAGTTTATGGTTCAGCCTGTAGGTGCGCCGACTTTTTCTGAAGCGCTTCGTACCGGTGCTGAAATCTTCCATAACCTGAAAAAAGTTTTATCTGCAAAAGGTTTAAATACCGCTGTAGGTGATGAAGGTGGTTTTGCTCCAGATTTACCATCCAATGAAGGCGCGCTAGAAGTGATTACTACGGCTGTTGCAAATGCGGGCTACACATTAGGCGACGACGTAACACTTGCCCTTGATTGTGCTTCATCTGAATTTTACAAAGATGGCGTTTACGATTTATCGGGCGAAGGCAAAAAATTCTCTGCTGCTGAATTTACCGATTACTTAGCTGATCTATCTGAGCGTTACCCGATCATCTCGATTGAAGATGGCATGGACGAGAGTGACTGGGACGGTTGGGAATTATTGACCAAAAAAATCGGCGACCGTGTACAGTTAGTTGGCGATGATTTGTTTGTTACTAACACAAAAATCTTAAAGCGTGGTATTGATCAAAATATTGGTAACTCTATTTTAATTAAGTTTAACCAGATTGGTTCTTTGTCTGAAACACTAGACGCCATTAAAATGGCACAAGACGCCGGCTTTACTGTTGTTATTTCTCACCGTTCTGGTGAAACAGAAGACACAACCATTGCTGATTTAGCTGTAGCCACCGCTGCTGGCCAAATCAAAACAGGTTCGTTGTCGCGTTCAGACCGTATTGCAAAATATAACCGTCTACTTCGTATTGAAGCTGAGCTTGGCGAAAAAGCCCCTTATAAAGGCCGTGCCGAATTTAAATCATAATATGTTTTATGATAGTTAGCCTTGTGCTAAATTAAGCCGACTACTTATGTAGTCGGCTTTTTTGTTTTTAAGGGAATAATAATGAAGTGGTTAACAGGTGTTTTGTTTATTGTGATTGCCGCTATGCAGTATCGCCTCTGGTTTGGTGATGGTAGCCTTGCGCATCAAGCACAGCTTAACCGCGAAGTGGCTAAACAAGAGGAAGAAAATCGTGTTTTACAAGCGCGAAATAAAGTGCTTGCTGCAAAAGTCCGCGCCCTTAAAAATGGTCGTGGCGGCATAGAAGAGCGCGCCCGTACCGATATGGGGTTGATCCAACAGGGTGAGACTTTTTTTCTTATTGTAGATAAAAGACAAGATTAATGTATTGTCGTGTTTAACGGTTGCTGTTTTTAAATGATTACAGTGCAGTTATCTGAATTAGCGCTGTGTTACATTCGTAATAGGTTTTGTTTTTTTAGTTTTATCTACTTTTATTACTTGTTTGTATTGGTTTGTTCGCTTTTACACTATTCATATAGCATGTTATTTAATACAAATAGTATGTCATGCCTTATTATATTATTGATTCGTATTATTCATTATGTCATTTACTAAACCAATTACATCGTCTAAACCTGCCGTACTAACTAAGCAACCTCAACCTCCTATTTGGGCGGTTATTCCTGCATCTGGTGTCGGCTCCAGAATGCAAAGCGATGTTCCTAAGCAATACCTCACACTTAATGGTTTGACGGTTATGGAGCAAACACTGCACAAAATACATGCTGTTCATGCGGTGGTAGGTATTGTGCTAGTGGTGAGTAAAGCCGATCAGTATTATCAAGCATTAGATTTTAAAAAATTTAAAAATGTACATATTGTTGAGGGTGGAGCCACCCGAGCTGAGTCGGTATTACAAGGTTTGCAATTTGTTAAGCGTTATATTACTCAGCAAGGCGTCTCAAATGAATACGGTTTACATAAGAGCCCGTTTGATCTTGATAAAACTTGGGTGCTTGTGCACGACTGTGCTCGCCCATGCGTAAAGGGTGACGATATCCAGAGGCTTATTGAAACCTGCTTGGCACAGGATGTGGGTGGCATTTTGGCTGAAAAAGTCACGGATACGGTAAAAGAATCGAGTGTTAGCACAGCTCAAGCCTCACGTGTCATCAATACAAAAGACAGAAGCGCTTTATGGTTAGCTCAAACGCCCCAGTTCTTTAAGCTTACTGCGCTAATTCACGCGCTCTCTATGGCGTTAGATACCAATGTTAAACAGCGTGTTGTCATCACTGATGAGGCGTCAGCAATCGAAGAACAGGGTGGCGAGGTATTGTTAATTCCCAGCCCTAAAACCAATATTAAAATAACTCAACCAAGTGACTTGGCTTTGGCACAAGCTATATTAAAGATGTAATAAAAAATATAAAAGGAGTGCCTTTTTATAGCCGTGAAAGTTATATGGTCGAGCCGTACGTGGATAGATTATATGCTTTATTTCGTGCGGCGGTCGTTATAACGACCTTTACATTGTTTATTATTCTATCCTATCAATCTGTTTAATACATATAAATTGTAACGGAGTATCTATTATATGAACTTACCAAGACGCATACCCTTATCAACGTGTTTAACCTTGTTTTTAGGTAATAGACTCACGCTTATTGGTTTTATTTCTGGTTCGTTTTTAGCTGTTTTTTCTTGGTCGTTTATACCTTTAATGGATACCTCTTTTATACGATTTTACGCAGAATTGAATACGACATCAGGCGTTATTGTAAAAGCAGAAGAAATCTATCAGGCCGCACCATTCAGTGCGAAGTGGGCTAATATTTATGAATTTGTTGATAATGATAAAAAATCCCAAGTGGGGTATGCGTTTACGACCCAGTTCGCGTTACCCATAAATAAAGAAGTCTCTGTTGAGTATGTTAAAGGTGCGCCGGAATATAGCCGTATTCCTCATGTTAGGTCTACTCTTTTAGGGCATTATTTTTGGTGTATTCTTCTGCTTTTTTTACCCGGGTTAGTTTTTATTTTGTTGGGTTTTAAAAAAAGTGCATGCGATTATATGTTACTCAGAAAAGGGGAGCTAACTCAGGCAAAATTTGTGAGTAAAAGAGAAACAAACTTTATGGTAAATGATAAGGTTATATATGAATTAATTTTTGAATATACCGACAGTGAATACAATACATTTAACAAAATATTTAAAACGACTCATCTTTCAGGCTTTATGGATGACGAACTACGCATAATTTTTAATGCGAGTCGCCCAGAGAAGTCGGTTTTGCTCGATGATTTAAGTGTACCTATTACTGTTAAGCATTCTGGCCATTGCTTCACGGTGGGTGGGGTGTTCCCTTTTAAAGCAGTATTTATCCTGTTCTTATGCGTTGCCCCACATTATTGGCTCTACCCTCTCTTGTAATTCAGGATATTTCAAAAATAATATAAATACTGTTTTTTTAAATACTTTATAATTTTTTATAGCCTAGTATCGGCTTATATCTGCACGATAAAGAAAATGATCATTTCATGTTTGAGTCATATTATGGGGCAAAAATACGGTCATTTCCCTTCTGTATATTACGCTATGTACCTGATATAACGTTAATAAAACACTGCGGTTCATTTTTTGTGTTGTTCTAATTTGGGTTATTTGTTAGGTCGTTTGTTAGCTCATTCCATCACGCTTTCTCTGTATACAATAATATACGTTATTCGTAATTATGCTTACTGGTAATAATTCTATTACTTTTCGCTATAAATTGTTTTTATTTGTTTCATTATTATTTGTGATGGACATCAAATAATGATTATTGTGCCATGTGGCTGATTAATTTAAAGCCGTTTTATTATGTATCGTTAGTCAATAAGAAAACGTAAAAAAATAAATATTTTAAGGAATAAGATTATGATTTTAAAAAGTAAAAAAATATTATTATCAGTCGTAGCTATTTTATCGTTAGTATCTGTTAATGCTTTTTCTTCTGGCTGGGTTACTGATGTTCAGAAGTGGTGCGTTTATTCAAAAAATGATGGAACGCTTACTTTAAATACTAAAAATGCTCTTAGGTATTCCGGAAAAAAGAAATGCTCTTCTGGTAAGTGTAATAATAGTAAAAAAGATTATTTGAAACAATGTAAGGCATTTGTTCATGCAGATTGTTACCGTGCCTACCGTAAAAGCGGTAAAAAAACCATTGTCGCAGGTACAACTAAAACAGGTTTTCACAAGGGTAAGGATGAAGGTGGCTCATCGAATAATCACTATTGGAATAGTATGATAAAAAATATAAAAATAAATGGTGCAAAGTCAGGGCGTACAATAAGAGCTTATGATAGCCCTAGCTGTAAAGGGAAATACTCATCGTTTAAATGGAAATAGTCGATATATTTTATTTTTAATAATAAAAATAATAAAATAAAGCAAGGATGTACTTTAATGTTTATGGCTTTAAGTGATCGCAATATTCTTAACGTTATATGCTTTAACAGGGATGTACGATTTTATATCCATATTTATAAAAAATTGTATTATTTGTATAATAATAAGGTGTTTATATGTTGATGCATTTAAAAATCATGGTGTCATTCTTAACCGGTCTTTTAGTGTCTTATTTGTTTTTTCTTGAGCAAGACCATAAAAAAGATAAGTTATATAATAGTTTAAAGGATGCGCCTATTGTATTAGCCAGCACTGTAAAAGATAGAGGGATAGATATATCGAATAATAGACCTCTCGATTCACTTAATTGTATTGGTGAAAAAGAAAAAGATAGGCGTAGATTATTTTCGTCTAATTTGGAAGGTGATATACCAGCGTTAACGGAGAATGTACGTATTACAGCAGACGATACTGTTACTATGATGGATTCTATCTCCGATACCGATGAAGACAGTTTAGAATATTTTAAATCTTCTTTACATAGCGCGGTCCAAGAAGGTAATGAGGTAGTGATTGGTGCGTTGAAAGATCATCTTTATATCTCAACAGATAATGCGTCTAAAATACTGGCCCTAGAAGCATTTACTGCAACTGATATGGGTGACATCCCAGAAGAGTTGAGAGTTGAATTGTTGGATGCAATACGTGTTAACGTAGTTGGGCAAGATGTTTTTTCGCATAAAGCATTAGAAACCCTTTCTTTTTTGAGTGAGGGTGACGCGCAAACACAGAGCTTGATTTTGACATCTTATTTACACGCTGAAAATGTAGAGCATCGAAACTCTATTGTTGCGCTGTTGGGTAGTGTTCGTCACCCGCTTACTGAGACAACCGATTTAATGCAAGAGATTGCTGAGAATAATTATGAAGACCTTGGTCTGAGATCGGCGGCGTCATCTCTTCTTGAGCTTTGGCAAATGTAATCAAGAATGTCAAACTTTCTTGATTACATACTCTAATTTGGTTCTATTATTTTTTTTGATGCCAAAAAGGTTGTCCAATGGTTGGTGTGCTCGCACTGGCGGTTTGTTTTTTTAACATTAAACCGGCTTTGTAAGCCGCGCGGCCAGCTTGTATCGCTGTGCCAAAGGCGTGTGCCATTTGAGGTGGGTTTTGTGCTTTTGCGACGGCGGTGTTAAGCAGTATGCCATCAAACCCCATTTCCATGGCCTCGCAGGCTTGCGAGGGTGCGCCTAAACCAGCATCAATAATCAGCGGTATATCGGGTAGGCGTTTTCTCAGTGTGCCCAATTGGTATTTGTTCAATAACCCTTGGCCTGTGCCTATGGGCGCGCCCCACGGCATTAGCACTTCGCAGCCCGCTTCAGCCAGTTTCTGACATAAAATTAAATCGTCGGTGCAGTAAGGCAGTACGGCAAAACCTTGTGAGAGTAATTCTTTTGTGGCTTCGAGTAAGGCAAAGGGGTCGGGTTGCAAGGTGTAGTCATCGCCAATCACTTCAAGCTTTATCCAGTTTGTGCCAAATATTTCACGGGACATTTGCGCTAATGTAATGGCTTCTTTGGCGCTTTTGCAGCCCGCTGTGTTGGGTAAAAGCGTGCAGCCAGTTTGTTGAATCATATCCCAAATAATTTGGCCGTCGCGGTTTGCTGGGTTTTGGCGGCGCAACCCTAAGGTCACAATGTCTGTTTGAGACGCGGTAATAGCATCTAGCATACTTTGTGGCGAGGGGTATAAAGCGGTACCCAATAAAAAGCGACTCTCAAACGTTTTGCCATACAGCGTCCAAGTATCGCTGGTTTGGCTGTTTTGTTTGGGCGCGTCTGTTTTGGTTGATGTGGTTGGTGTGGTTGTAGTTGTAGTAGTTGTCATGGTTTATCCGCCGCCAACAGGTGCGACAATGTCGATGGCATCGCCGTTGTTTATAGGTGTGTGTGCGTATTGTGTACGCGGCACAAAATCGTTGTTAACCGCAACGGCCACGCTCTGATCTTTTTGGCTGTATTGTGTGGTGACGTCAAGTAATGTGCTGCCTTGATTAAAAGTGTGCGGCTCGCCGTTAATATGTATTTGTATGGTTGTCATAGCTTTTACTTTAATAGGTTTTATTTACAGTGTGGTGCGTGAAAGTACGTCTTCAAAGGGGGTGTTATTTGGTTGTAAACCCGCTAGCGACAGGGCGTGTTCAACTAGCGTGGGTGCCAACAAGTAACCGTGCCGATAAAGCCCGTTAATGTGTATAGCGTTAATCTGTTTTTGGTTGTCGTTTTGCGTGTAGGTCGCTTGCTTAATGCAGGGCATATTGTCCCGTAGCGAGGGTCGTAAGTTGGTGTCTATTTCAAGAATGCGTGCCTCGGCAAAAGCCGGGTTAATAGAGTACAGGGCGCTGCATAGCTCTAATGCCGATTGCACCGACATGGGTGAGTCATCATCGCTTTCTATTTCGGTGGCACCCAGTATGTATTTATTCCCTGCTTTTGGGACAACATATAACTTGTACCTTGGGTGCATCAAGCGTAGCGGGCGGGTTATAGCGACTTCGCTGGTTTCTACCCAGATAACCTCACCACGTACACCGCGCACTGGGCTGTCTGTTTTTGCGCCCATGCCACGACAATCAAACCACAGCTCGTGCTGGTTAACATTAGTGTGTTTGTTGTGGCTGTTGCTATGGCTGTTGTGGCTGTTTTGTTTGGGGTTATGAATAGCCGGATCGTTAAAAGTCATCTTACCATCTTGGCCAAAGGTGACTCCGCATTGCTCCACCAGTGTGACGCCTTGTTCAAGTAAATAATCCAGCAGATTATCTAAAAAAACACGGTTATCCAAGAAGGCTTCATTGGGCAAATACAGGCCGCGAGTAAAGTGGCTGCCAATATCAGGCTCGTGGCTACGGAGTTGCTCGACATTTAACCACTGGCTGT
Organism: uncultured Saccharophagus sp.; assembly: GCA_937920545.1. Taxonomy (GTDB): domain Bacteria; phylum Pseudomonadota; class Gammaproteobacteria; order Pseudomonadales; family Cellvibrionaceae; genus Saccharophagus. Next base: position 681 of record CAKZUG010000129.1, on the reverse strand, counting down.
TGTTGTGCTCGCCTAAGTGATAATTCAGATCGTGGTGGAATTGTTCTAACTCGCTGTCATCTTGGCCGTGCGCCACAACAATACTGCCATTAGCTTTGTATAAAGACGAAAAATGTGCAGGCAAAGCTTGAATAATCTCAGGCCATAAACGCAGGGATTGCATGCCAATATCGTAGATGGCACGTTCAGAAACCACCACTTCGCTCATGGGCGATATCATCGCCGCAGCGGTGTAAGCGGCGCTTCGGCTGTGTTGAATGTTGCCTTGTTCGTAGAGCGTGACTTGGTGGCCCAGCGCATTTAACTTGAATGCCAATAGGCGGCCGAGTAAACCTGCGCCTGCAATACCTATGTTGGTGGTATCGGTGATTGTGCTGCTGATTGTGCTGCTACTAATAGTATCGCTGATAGTGTCTGTATGTTGTGTGGTCATGTTTTGTGCCTTATTGCCTACGCAAGTGCTAACTTGGTCAGGTCGTACGGGTATGATCTCAGCTTTTTACAGCACCCCGACAAGGTAAATAGTATGCCTAACATGTATATGCGTTTGATATATGCATTAGGCGGTTAGTGCGATTGTATCGGTAAATTACATCTGTAACTTACAACTAATAAGTAGTCGATTATATCTGTAAATACTCGTCGCGTCTTATTGATTCTATGCAGGCATTCACTTCATCG
>CAKZUG010000128.1 GCA_937920545.1 uncultured Saccharophagus sp. | reverse complement strand
GATACTGCTCGTACCCTATACAGCATCAACTTAAACCAAACATTAATAAATGTTGCAGACTGGAACACTTATAAAGCGGATAAAGTAACCGCTGATATTGCTCGGTTTAATCTTGATGCCGCAAAACAAGATCTCATTTTACGTGTTGCACGTGCCTATTTTTCCGTGCTTGAAGCTGTAGACATTTTACAAACAACGCAAGCTGAAGAGAAAGCATTGAGTTTGCAGCTTGATCAAACACGTCAGCGTTTTGATGTGGGTTTAACGGCAATTACCGATGTGCACGAAGCACAAGCTGCGTTTGATTCAGCTACGGCCAATCGGCTTAGTGCAGAAGGCGAAGTGGATATTGCGTTTGATGCATTAGAAATCTTAACAGGGAAAAAATACGGCTTTATTTATCCGCTTACCTCTAATTTTAGTGTGACTAATCCAATACCAGCTGTACGCAGTGATTGGGTTAGCTTTGCAGAAAAAAACAACCTTGATTACATTGTGGCTAAATTACGCGCTAAAAATGCCAAATATAATTATAGGTCAGCACGCGCTGGGCACTTACCAACATTGGACGCTTCCGTTGCTTATCGGGCTGTTGAGAGCGAGGCAAGCTTTTTTGATGACGATGGGCGTTTAAGGCCAGTTGTCCGTGAAGATGATGAAACAAGTATTTCAGTATCGTTAAATATACCTCTTTTCGCTGGCGGCCGCGTCCATGCTCAGCGCCGCCGTGCCGCTGCTCAGCTAGATCAATTTAGTGCGTTGTCAAAGCAATCGAAGCGCGCAATTACGCAACAAGCTCGCGCTAACTTTACACAAGTGATCACCGGTGTTGCCACTGTTAAAGCGAGAAAGCAAGCAATAATCTCAAACCAAAGTGCATTAGAGGCGACACAAGCCGGTTACGATGTGGGTACGCGTGATTTAATTGATGTGTTACAGGCGCAACAAAATGTGTTTCGTGCGCGACGCGACTATGCACAGGCGTTGTACCGTTATATCAACAATACACTCACGCTAAAATCGGTGGCAGGTATTTTAAAACCCGATGATATTACCAAGCTCGATAGCAGTTTAAACAAGCAAAAAAACATCAATCAAAACGCATATTAAACGCTGTTAAATAGTCGTGTTTTTTAAGGAAAAGTAATGGCCTTTAATATTGTCTGTGTATCGCGCGATACCGCGTTTGAGCAAAAGTTTGCCGCTCAGTTAGATGGGCTAGCGTATGATTTGGTGGTCGTTGACGCAGATCATTTTCGCGCTAATGATTTATCTGCGCTAGAGGCTCACCGCCCGCGTTGCATTATGCATTTTTTACCTGCTGATGGTTTTGTTGATACTGGCTATATTGCGGATGCGAAACGTTTAAATACCTATGCCTGCGATAATAATATTCATTTTATTCAGCTGTCTTCGTTTTTGGTGTTTGGTGATCAGCCACACCAACGAACCCTGACCGAAAATGATGCAACGAGCCATTCGACGCCTCAATCGAAGTTGTTTTCTGAACTTGAAAAAACAATAATCGATAATAAAAAAGCGTTAGCCGTTAGAACCAGCTGGTTGTTAAATAGCAGCGAAAACGGAGTTTTTTCTTGCCTTGTGTCAAGGCTGTTAGAGGCGGATAAAAGCTTAGCGGTGTCTGATCATAATTTTGGCAACCCGATTCACTCCCGTTTTTTAATTGACTCGTTGATTGCCATTGTTAGGCAGCAGTTATGCGGTGCTCGCAATGTAGGCGTGTACCACTTATGCAGTGCAGACACCGCTTCTGAGGCGGAGTTGGCCGATCATTTAATGCGCATGCTAAATAATAGTTATCAGCAGAAATTTACTTTACCGCCTGTGGCTGGGGCGGGTGATGACCGTACTGCAATGCCCGTGAATGCGCGGCTTGATGCAACGCGAATAACACACAGTTTTGGCATACAATTACCCACATGGCGCAAAGGTTTTAAAACAATATTTAATGCATGGCTTGAAGAAAATTACAGTCAAAGTGAAAAGCTCACACAGCTACACAAAAGCGCTGTAGAGGAATCAAAATAAGCTTATTAACATGTTAATCACTTGATATGTAAGTCACTTTATATACAATTCACTTAGCGTGTTTAACACTTAGCATGATAATAATTTGGTGCATTAACTATTTGGCATAAAAGCCATTTAACATGGCTAAATATATTGGCTTTTTTTAGGCTAAAAAAAACGCTGCTCAAGCGTAAGCAAGAGCGGCGTTTTTGTATGTAAAACAGCTGTTTAATTATGAATATTTTTGCATAATTAATGTGGCGTTTGTGCCGCCAAAACCAAAGCTGTTCGACATAGCACGGTTAATGGTTGCCGATTCAGATTGCGTGACCACAGGTACGTCTGCGGCGGCTTCATCTTTTTCGTCTACGTTAACCGACCCTGCAATAAAATCATTTTGCATCATAAGCAATGTATAGATCGCTTCTTGTACGCCTGTTGCGCCTAAGCTGTGACCTGTTAATGATTTTGTCGAGCTGATTTTGGGGATGTTATCGCCAAATACGGTTTTGACTGCTTTAAGCTCGGCCATGTCGCCCACAGGTGTGCTTGTACCGTGTGAGTTAATGTAGTCGATAGGTGCATCGCCCGTCTCGTTAGCTTGCGTTATCGCTTGGCGCATGCAGCGTGCCGCACCTTCGCCAGAGGGTGCAACCATATCGTAGCCGTCAGAGGTTGCGCCGTAGCCGACTAGCTCACCGTAAATGGTTGCGCCACGTGCTAATGCGTGGTCAAGAGACTCAACCACTAAACAACCGCCGCCGCCAGCAATCACAAAACCATCACGGTTTGCATCGTAAGGGCGCGAGGCTTTTTCGGGTGTCTCGTTGTATTTTGTCGAGAGCGCGCCCATTGCATCAAATAAGCCGGTTAAGCTCCAATGCTCTTCTTCGCCGCCGCCAGCAAATACCACGTCTTGCTTACCTAATTGGATAAGCTCCATCGCGTTACCAATACAGTGTGCGCTTGTGGCGCAGGCAGACGAGATAGAATAGTTAACGCCTTTAATTTTAAACGGTGTGGCTAAGCACGCCGACGCGGTGCTGCCCATTGTTTGGGTAACACGGTAAGGGCCAGCACGCTTTACGCCGCGTGTACGGATAATATCGGCTGACTCAACAACGCTTTTTGTAGACGCGCCGCCAGAACCCATAATAATGCCTGTACGCTCGTTTGATACTTGCTCGGGCGATAGGCCAGAGTGCTCAATGGCGTTTTTCATCGAAATATACGCATAAGCTGCTGCGTCGCCCATAAAACGTAATGTTTTGCGGTCGATGTGCTCGCTAAAGTCGATATCGACAGAGCCAGAAATATGGCTGCGAAAACCTTGCTCTTTATAGCTTTCATTAAAACGAATGCCCGAAAGGCCTTCTTTTAGTGATTGTAATACGGTGTTTAAATCGCTACCGATACAAGAGGCGATGCCCATGCCTGTGACTACTACTCGTTTCATATTTACCTCTATTGTAATTAGGGGTTAAGTGCTCAGCCCCTTGCGCTTGTGTGTCGCGCATTTTTATAGGTCGATTAAAAGCTTTCTGTGTTTGTAAATAAGCCTACACGTAAATCTTTTGCGGTGTAAATTTCTTTACCGTCTACCGATACGCTGCCGTCAGCAATACCCATGACTAACTTGCGTTCGATAACACGTTTTAAGGTGATTTTATAAGTGACTTTTTTCGCTGTAGGTAATATTTGACCCGTGAATTTGACTTCGCCAGAACCCAGTGCGCGTCCACGGCCGGGGTTGCCTTTCCATGCAAGGAAAAACCCAACTAATTGCCACATAGCATCGAGGCCTAAGCAGCCAGGCATAACAGGGTCGCCAGGGAAGTGGCAATCAAAAAACCATAAGTCGGGCGTAATGTCTAATTCGGCGATAATCTCGCCTTTGTCGCTGTCGCCACCCGTTTTGCTAATGTGAGTAATGCGATCCATCATCAACATGTTGGGGATGGGTAATTGCGCATTACCTGGCCCAAACATATCACCGTTGCCGCAGCGGAGAAGGTCTTCTTTGTTGTAGGATGATTGTGGTTCAAATGCTTGCATGGGTGTGGTTCCGTTGCTAATAAAAGGGGGTGCTCTTGAGCGCGTAAACGTCTCAGTTTTCAAAAGGTCGACATTCTAACCTTTAATCACTTTTTATCCAAATCACTTACAGGACGTATGCGTTGTGTGGTGAGTCTAGGCAAGCGTTTTTGGTAACAGTAATAATGACTTTTTTAAATGTTAACGGTGTGAGTAAATACGTTTTTATGCCTTTTTTTGGTGCGAGTTTGATGTTGTCGCATGCTCTTATTACACTAAATTGAATCTAGCTATTCGATATTCGGTTTGATTGGAAGGATGTGGGGCAATGAAAATATCAAACAAGTGTAGATATAGTGCGATATAATTTTTTATATTGCACTAAATTGAGTCATACAATTTAACTATGGTACAGTCATTGCTGTTATCCGTAGTAAAGAAAACATAATAAACACTAATATGCCACGTAAGTGTGCGCATTTTGTTCAATGACAGACACATAAATATTAATAAGGTAGATATTTTTATGATTAAGAAATGCTTATTTCCAGTGGCTGGCTACGGCACACGCTTCTTACCTGCGACAAAATCAATGCCCAAAGAAATGCTGCCCGTGGTAAACAAGCCGCTTGTACAGTACGGCGTAGAAGAATCAATAGAAGCGGGTTTAACTGAGGTGGGTTTTGTCACAGGCCGTGGTAAACGCGCTATTGCTGATCATTTTGATACCAATTATGAGCTTGAGCATCAAATTGCGGGTAGCTCTAAAGAGACATTTTTAACGTCAATCCGTGATGTGATTGCTAAAGGTTCGTTTTCATATACCCGCCAAAGCGAAATGAAAGGTTTGGGCGACGCTATTTTAAACGGTAAGCGTTTAATTGGTGATGAGCCTTTTGGTGTCGTACTGTCGGATGATTTATGTATTGGTGATACCGATGGTGTATTAGCGCAAATGGTCGAGCTGTATAAGCAATTTAGATGCAGTATTGTCGCTGTGCAAGAAGTACCAGAAGATCAAATTAGTAAGTTTGGTGTCATTGCCGGCGAAGAGATGAAAGAAGGCTTGTATCAAGTCACGGATATGGTCGAAAAACCCGACGCAAAAGACGCCCCAAGTAACTTGGCTATTATTGGTCGCTATATTTTAACCCCCGATATTTTCGATATTATTGAGCAAACACCGCCGGGCAAAAATGATGAAATTCAACTTACCGACGCACTGTTAACGCAAGCTAAAAAAGGCTGTGTTTTAGCGTATAAATTTAAAGGTACGCGTTTTGATTGCGGTAGCGTTGAAGGCTTTGTTGAAGCCACTAATTTTGTTTATAAAAACATTTACCAAGGGTAAAGCGTAGGGATACCGAATGAAAATTGATATTACATGTTTTAAGGCTTACGACATTCGTGGCCGTGTGCCAGACCAATTAAACGAAGATGTTGCTTACCGTGTTGGTCGCGCCTTTGTTGAATTTTTAAATGCGAAAACCGTTGTGGTTGGCCACGATGTGCGTTTAACCAGCGCAAGCTTAACCGATGCATTGGCCAGAGGTTTAACCGATGCGGGCGCTAACGTTATCCACTTAGGTGAATGCGGCACAGAAGAAGTGTACTTTGGGACTTTCCACTTGGGCGTTGATGGCGGTATTTGTGTTACTGCCAGCCATAACCCAATGGATTATAACGGCATGAAATTGGTATCTAAAGGCTCTAAACCTATTTCTAGTGATTCTGGCTTAAACGATATTCAAAAAATGGCCGAAAGTGGCGATTTTAAAGATGTGCAAACCAAAGGGTCGGTCGAGCGTAAAAACGTACGCCCAGATTACATTGAGCATTTACTTGAATACGTTGATGTTAGCAACATCAAGCCATTGAAGGTGGTTGTGAATGCTGGTAACGGTGGTGCAGGTGCGATTATTGATGGTATTGAATCATCGCTGCCTATTGAATTTGTTAAAATTCATCACGAGCCAGATGGGTCATTTCCAAACGGTATTCCTAACCCCATTTTAGAAGATAAAAGGCAAGCCACAATCGATGCGGTTATCGAGCACAAAGCCGATTTTGGTGTGGCATGGGATGGCGATTTTGACCGTTGTTTTTTCTTTGATGAACACGGCGGGTTTATCGAAGGCTATTATGTTGTCGGTTTGCTGGCTGAAGCCTTTTTAATTAAAAATCCGGGTGCAAAAATCGTGCATGATCCGCGCTTAACGTGGAACACTGTTGATATTGCAGAGGCATCTAAAGGCGAAGCCGTAGAAAGTAAAACAGGCCACGCGTTTATTAAAGAGCGTATGCGTAAAGAAGACGCCGTGTATGGCGGTGAGATGAGCGCGCATCATTACTTTAAAGATTTCGCCTATTGCGATAACGGTAATATCCCATGGCTACTTGTTGCTGAGTTGCTTTCTGTGCGCGGCGTATCTCTGTCTTCTGTGGTTAAAGATAGACAAGCGAAATTCCCATGCAGTGGCGAGCGTAACAATACCGTGGGTGACCCTGCTGCGATTATTGCTTCTATCGAAAAACATTACGCCGATAGCGCGAGCGAGATCAAAAAAGTCGACGGTTTATCTATGGCGTTTGATGAGTGGCGTTTTAACGTGCGTATGTCGAGCACTGAACCTGTACTGCGTTTAAATGTTGAAGCAAAAGGCAGCAAAGCGTTAATGGAAGAAAAAACGAAAGAGTTGTTAACACTTGTTGAAAAGTACGATCCGTAAAGAAGCCGTGTTTTTTTAACGTGCAGTTAACTAAAAAACGCCTCAATGTTGAGGCGTTTTTTTTTACATGGACATACCGTTTTCATTATTGTGTTAAGTTTTATCTTTTTATTAAATGATCAAGTGACAGCTTACCCGCGCCATATTTGAAAACATATAAGATCATAGCGGCCCAAATTAAGTGTTGCTTCCAAAGCTCTGGGTACACTAAAAACTGAATAACGGCGGTCATAATCAGTAAGCCAAATGCACTTACGCGTGTTAAAAATCCAAATAAAATAGCGAGAGATAAAAAGAACTCGCCAAACGTGGCAAGGTAGGCGGCAATATCGGCGGGGATTAAAGGTAAGCCATATTCGTAATCAAACAGTAATACGGTAGATTCGCTCACATTCCAGAATTGCCATTTTATACCTGCAATACTAGGGCCGGCTAATTTAGCTTGTGCTGAATCCCAGAAGATATAAAAAATACTAACGCGCAAAAATAAGGCGATAGCAGCTTCGTGGATTAAATTGCTTACTGCAATGGCTAGGTTATCTATTTTGGTGATAAGGCTTTTCATGTTTGTCCTTTTTTCTTAGTGTATCGTTTTAATTAATTGATTCTGTATTAAGAAGCTAATGGCCTCTGTTGGTTCAAAGTTTTCTTCACTTTTAAACTCAATGAGTTTTTCAAGTGACTCACCCAGTGTGTTTTTATTTAAAAGTAATTGTATAAAGTAGGCGTAGGCATCCTGTAAGCGTAACGTTTGAACACCAAGATTTTTTTTGAAAATAAATATGTTTTCATTGTGAGATATGTCGGTATTTAAGGTTTGATCGCTTTCCTTTAAGTGCAGCCAAATGGTGTGGATACTAAATGATGATTGTATTAGTACGGCGGATGGCACCATATTAATAGATGATTCAAGGAGTTTTTCTATGGGTTTTCTGGCAATGTCTGCTGGCTGTAAATGGTCGTTATCTTTAGCGTAATAGGCTTTATGTCTTGCGCTTTCTAACACGGCAATGTCGCTTAAGTAGGCGATATTATGTTTGTCTTTATGTTGCTCAATAAAGCGAGGTAGTGATTCACCATAATGCAGCATAACAGGGCTTTCGGGTGGATGATTAGCGATATATTGCTGGCCTAGCACAGTGAAGAAATCATCGCCTACGAGCTTTCGCGAGATTGGGTAGCGATTTTTTAGAATGTCGAGCAAGCTACTGTAAACGTTGTTTTGATAAATTTTCATGCGCAAAACGTTCTCGTTAGATTGCGTAATGTAAGGTGTATCATGCGCGTTGTTTGGGCTTAATAATTGTGCGCTAAAAGCGTCTTGAAATTGTTTTAACGTCATGTTTATGGTGCCATCCTTATTATGAAAATATTTTTCTATAAAATTTTATGGTGTATCTTTATTTAAATGTTGGGTGATGATAATACGTATCTCAGTATCTAAAAGCGTTATGCATTAAATGTTTTGCATGCGATGCTTGGTCGACTAATGTGTCTAAGCTGGGTAGGTCTGTATCCCACTCAATGAGTACTGGGTAGTGTTGTTGTGATTGTGAAATAAAATTTTCAAATAATGCCCATACTTCATCGCACACTTTACTCCCGTGGTCGTCAATTTTAATCATTTTTTCAGGTGTCAGGGCAACATTTTTATGGCCAGCTAAGTGGATTTCTCCTACGTACCTAGGGTCAATTTCGTCAAAGTACTGCTCAACCGATAAATCGTGATTAGAGCAAGTAACCACTATATTATTAATATCTAGTAGTAATCCGCACCCTGTTTTTTCACATAATGTGTTTAGAAACTGCGCTTCACTGTAATCGTGTTGATTAAGGTCAATATATGTTGATGGGTTTTCAATGAAAATTTTTGTATTTAAAGCATCTTGTGTTTTGTTGATGTTTTGCACCACGATACCAAGCGCTTCTTGTGTTAATGGAAGAGGCAAAAGGTCGTTTAAATGCTGACCACTATTTTTTGTCCATGCGAGATGCTCGGAAAATTGTGCAGGCTTGTATTGTTTTATCAGTTTTTTTAACTGCTTTAAATGTTGAGTGTCGACGCCTTCATGTGAGCCTAGTGATAAGCCAACACCGTGCATGCTAAGTGGGTACCGCTCTACAATTTGGGTAAGGTAGTAGTGATCTAGCCCACCTTCGCTCATATAGTTTTCTGGGTGAATTTCAAACCAGCCGATATCGGGTTGTGTCGATAGTATTTCTTGGAAATGAGTGCTCTTTAGGCTGACGCCGTGGGTGTTGGGTAGTGTGGAGTTCATAGTGTGCGCCAAGTGAATATGTTATTGCCTTATGTCAATATGATTATATAGGCAAAAAAAATGCGGTTAATGAATAACCGCATTTTACGCTAATGTAATATTTTTTAAATATTACTTAGTTGGTGTTGTTGAGCCACCTACGATTTTGTCGCATGCACCTTTTGGTAGATAAATCCATGCGTCATGAATACCATCAGTTTTTGCTTGGCCGGCACAGCTTGTGCCTTGGCTTTTGATACCGCAGTCGTTTTGTCCTGCTTTTGCTACGCCGTAACATTTTTCATGTGATTTTTTGCCAGCAAGTACATCGCCGCTAGTTGCCATTAAGATGCCTGCTGCAAGTGCGCTAGATACGGCTAATGTTTTAGTCATTTTTTTCATAGTAATACTCCAAGTATAAATAATAGTGTTGGTTGTAAGTGGGTGTGAAGTGAGTAATAAATAACTCATTTTTAAACGTACTAATATGACTAAGCTTAGCGGGAGAAGTTCACGTTGGTGAGATTTTTTTGTGTTTTTATTTGTTGCGGTGATTTAGCGGTGACGAGAATTAATTATGGCGAATCTCTGGCGGACCCCTGATAAACCAGCTTTATCATCCCTTACAAAGCTGGCGGTATTCAGATTTAGCTGTCTATATTTTTATTGGCTTCGGTAAATTTTTTCACTAGGTTTTGTGTGGAGCAATCCCAATCACTTGGCACGTCGGTAGTTTCAATGGCGTTAGCCACATGAGTACCTAATAATTTACCAAGCTCAACGCCCCACTGGTCAAATGAATTGATATTCCAAAGTGTGCCCAGAGTAAAGACTTTGTGCTCGTAGGCAGCAATGAGTGCACCGAGTGTAGCTGGCGTTAACTTCTCCATTAAGAACGTAGTGCTGGGACGATTACCTGGGTGAACTTTGTGCGGCGCGATGGCGGCAATTTGCTCTTCACTTGCACCTTCTGAGCGCATTTCTGCGGCACTGGTGGCTTCGTCGCGGCCTGTCATTAGGGCTTGGCTTTGTGCTACACAATTGGCAAATAAATAGCGGTGCTGGTGGTCAATATTGTGGTGTGCTTTTAATGTCGCGATAAAATCAATGGGGACAGGTGTGGTGCCTTGGTGTAAAAGCTGGTGGAACGAATGTTGGCCGTTTGTGCCTTCTGTGCCCCACACAATAGACCCTGTTTGATAATCGACTTTAATGCCGTCTCGCGTGACACTTTTACCGTTACTTTCCATTTCTAGCTGTTGTAAATACGCAGGCAGTAGTTGCATGTGATGAGCATAAGGTAAAACCGCTTGCGTATCGGTACCTAAAAAGTTGCTATGCCAAAACATCAATAACCCCATCATAATGGGGATGTTTTTCTCCAGCGGCGCAGTGGCAAAGTGTTCATCCATTGTGCCTGCACCTTCACGCAACTGATTAAAGTTACTCATGCCAATGGCAAAGGCGATAGGCATGCCAATGGCTGACCACAGTGAGTAGCGACCGCCTACCCAATCCCATAGTGGGAATACGTTATCGGCATCAATGCCAAATTCAACGGCTTTGTCGACTTTGGATGATATGGCCACAAAATGCTGAGCAAGCTGATTTTGAGCACAGCCGTTATCTAGCATCCATTTACGGGCGGTGAGTGCGTTTTCGAGTGTTTCAAGCGTACTAAATGATTTTGACGCAACTAAAAATAGTGTGGTAGCTGGGTTAAGTTTTTTGGTGAGATCGTCTATTTCAGCGCCATCTATATTGGCAATGAAGTGTACGTTAGTATGCCCTGTATGATAAGGCGTCAGTGCTTTGGTCACCATACGCGGGCCAAGATCTGAGCCGCCAATACCAATATTGACAACGTCTTTAATAGTGTCACCTTTAAAGCCTTTCCAGTCGCCGCTGTGTACTTTAGTGATAAGCGCCGACATTTTTTCTAGTGTTTGGGCAACGTCTTTTTGTTCTTGTGTTTTCGGCTCGCCTAAAAAGCGTAGCGCGCAATGAAGAGCGGGGCGGTCTTCGGTGTTGTTGACATGATCGCCGCGCAGTAAGCGCGTAATCGCTTTAGGTAGGTCGGCTTGTTTGGCGGCATGCAAAAGCTGTTCTAGGACGTCATCATCGACAGGGTTTTTTGAGTAATCCATTTCTAGGCCAGCAGCGCTAATACAGTAGCGCGCGGCGCGATTACGGTCTTGTGCGAACGCGTCGGAAAGTGTGTGTGATTGCCATTTCTGCGCATGGCTTTTAAGGGTTTCTACATTGTCATAAAGGGTGTTTAATGTGTGCTTTTGCATACGCGTTCTCGCTTTAGCGTGGAGTTAAATGGCTATTAATATGTAAGGTATTTTAGCTTGTTCGGCCTAAGCTGAAATTGGCCAAGTCTTTCATGGCTTGGATGTAATCATTATTCTCTAATAAGTTGAGGCTTTCTATTGCGCTATCTATATGTTTTTGAGCGCATTGTTTTGTGTAGTCGATGCCACCGCTCTCTTGGACAATACGAATGACGTCATCCAGTGCTGAGTCATCACCGTTTTCAATGGCTTTTTTGATGATGTTCGCGTCGTCGTTATTGGCGTGAGCCATGGCGTAAATAAGGGGCAGGGTCGGTTTGCCCTCGCCTAAGTCGTCGCCAATGTTTTTACCCAGCGTATCACTATCGCCTTCGTAATCGAGAACGTCATCCATGAGCTGAAATGTCACGCCCAAATGGTAAGCATAGGTGCGTAGCGCTTTAGTTTTTTCGGGTGTGGCGCCCGCTAGAATAGCCGATGTTTCGCAGGCGGCCTCAAACAAAATGGCGGTTTTTTTATGGATGACGTCAAGATATTGGGCTTCGTTAATAGCGGGATTATTGGCATTAACTAATTGCTGCACTTCGCCTTCTGAAATGGTGTTTGTTGTGCTGGCCATTTCGCCCATAATCGCCAAGCTATTTAATTCAACCATCATTTGAAATGCGCGCGAATATATAAAATCGCCCACCAATACGCTGGGTGCATTGCCCCATTTTGCGTTTGCAGTGGGTCGCCCGCGACGTAATTCTGAAACATCCACCACATCATCATGGAGTAGCGTTGCCGTATGAATAAACTCAATAATCGCCGCCATACTTAATATAGCATCGCTTTTATGGTTGAGTGCGCCCGCGCAAAGCATTACCAAGGTCGGCCTTAAGCGTTTGCCGCCCGCTTCAATCAAGTACTGGCCGATATTTTCAACGAGGTCGACATTGGATTCAAGCCTGTTAATAATAAGCTGATTTACCTTTTTGAAATCGTCCTGCACGATAGATTGAAATGACTGCATAAAGTTTGTGTGCCCTGTGACCCGTTTTTACGTTAAATGTTCGAATTTGGTGCGTATTTGTGGCCTCATTATTATTGTACGGCGATCAAATTTGCAGGCAAGATGCTAGGCAGCTAACTGCGTGCTGTCAAGTCGTGCGGACCTGTGTCAGCAACTATTTATCATGCCTGTTACGCTATCACTTTTAATATTTGCGTTTATAGGATGTATCCAGTAGAATTCGCGACCCATTAGCTATGACTATTTTTTAATCGGTTGTAGCGGTTTTAAAACGATGCAAGCTCTGTAGTTAATTGCAATAATGTAGTTAGCTTAAAAGTATTTATTACTGCTTCGTATCGTCCAATTGGGCGTTAGCCTTTTATGCTCGTGGAGCGAATCATGTACGCAGTTATTGTTTCCGGTGGCAAGCAGCACCGTGTTGAAGAGGGCGAAACTCTTCGTCTAGAAAAAATTGAAGTAGCGACAGGCGAAACCATCACATTCGATGATGTTTTGCTTGTTACTAAAGATGGCCAAGTAAGTATTGGTGCTCCCTACGTTGACGGCGCTAAAGTCACAGCTGAAATTGTTAGTCATGGCCGTGCCGATAAAGTAAGAATCATCAAATTCCGTAGACGTAAGCACTCTATGACGCGTCAAGGTCATCGTCAGTGGTATACCGAAGTGAAAATCACAGGTATTTCAGGTTAATTTATTAAAAAGAGAGTAAATCATGGCTCATAAAAAAGCAGGCGGTAGTACTAATAACGGACGCGACTCGATAAGTAAGCGTCTTGGTGTTAAGCGTTTTGGCGGCGAGTCTGTACTTGCTGGCAACATCATTGTTCGTCAGCGTGGTACTAAAGTACACGCTGGTGATAATGTTGGTATCGGTAAAGACCATACTTTATTTGCTAAAGTATCTGGCGCGGTTAAGTTTGAAATTAAAGGCCCTAAAAACAGACAGTTTGTTAGCATCGTTGGTGCGTAAGCGTTTCGTTTAGGTTTATTAAAAAGCCTCGCTGCCTTGGTAGTGGGGCTTTTTGTTTTTTAGGGGTGGGGTTTTATTTAGTGAAAGCCCGTCCAACAGGTGGTATCAAGTCATGAAATTTGTAGATGAAGCGTCTATTTTTGTTCACGCAGGCAAAGGTGGTAATGGTTGTTTGAGTTTTCGGCGTGAAAAATTTATCGAAAAAGGCGGCCCTGATGGCGGCGACGGTGGTGATGGTGGTAGTGTTTATTTAGAGGCTGATGAAAACCTCAATACACTCATCGATTACCGTTATCAGCGCAGCCACCGTGCTAAATCTGGTCAGACAGGCGGCGGCCGTAATTGCACTGGCCGCAAAGGCGATGACTTGGTTCTACCTGTACCTGTGGGTACATCGATTATCAATGTTGAGACCGAGCAGGTTATTGGTGATTTAACCCGTGCGGGTGATCGTTTGCTGGTCGCTCAGGGCGGTTTTCACGGTTTAGGTAATGCACGTTTTAAATCAAGTGTTAACCGTGCGCCAAGGCAGACTAAACCTGGTTCGGCTGGTGAAGAAAAACAGCTTAAGTTAGAGCTTAAAGTATTGGCCGATGCCGGCATGCTGGGTTTACCCAATGCGGGTAAGTCCACGTTTATCCGTGCTGTATCGTCTGCCGAGCCTAAAGTGGCAGGCTACCCCTTTACAACGTTAATACCCAGTTTAGGTGTTGTAAAAGTACAGCAGCATCGCAGTTTTGTCGTGGCTGATATTCCGGGTCTTATTGAAAACGCTTCTGAGGGCGCAGGTTTAGGTGTGCGTTTTTTAAAGCATTTAACGCGTTGTCGTATTCTTTTGCATTTGGTTGACATGAACCCCATTGATGGCTCTGACCCTGTCGATAATGCGCAGGCTATTATTAATGAATTGCATTTGTTTAGCCCTACGCTTGCCAAGCGTGAGCGTTGGTTGGTGCTTAACAAAGCCGACACCATGACCGAAGGTGAAGTGCTTGATGTAAAAAATCGTGTGCAAGAAGCGCTAGGTTGGACTGGACCTATTTATACGGTATCTGCCATTTCACGTACGGGTACAGCGGCTTTGTGTGAAGATTTGCTCGGCCATTTAGAGCAAGTGTGGGCCGCAGAAAAGGATGCCCCAAGCTTATTCGACGAAGAAGTCGCCATGCAGCAAAAAATGCAGAGCGAGGCGCGTGAGCGTATCGAGCAGTTGCAAAATCAGCGCAAAGCGAAGCGTAAGGCACAAAAAGAAGAGAGCGACCAAAATAGCGACGATGACGATGATTACGACGTTGAAGTGGAGTATGTGTAATAATATAATCACGCTTTTCGGGGTGCTCTGTCGTGGAGTGCCTCAAAGCATGTTGTTACGCATGTTGCGTAATACTTGAATAGCAGGGGTTATATTGTTTTGAGTCGTCGTGATCTTGTTACAAGCAGCCGCCGTTGGGTGGTGAAGATTGGTAGCGCACTGCTTACCAATGATGGAAAAGGTCTAGATGCGCAAGCCATTACGGAATGGGTTGCCCATATTGCAGGTTTATCTAAACGCGGTTATGAGGTTGTTGTTGTTTCCTCAGGTTCGATAGCGGCGGGTATGTCGCTACTGGGTTGGAATGAGCGCCCAACAGCGCTAAACGAATTGCAGGCCGCTGCTGCGGTTGGTCAATCAAGCTTGATCAAAGTCTATGAGCAAGCATTTCAAAAGTATAATATTCAAACTGCGCAGGTGTTGTTGGATCATGATGACTTATCGCATCGTGAGCGGTACCTCAATGCGCGCTCTACACTTCGTACACTGACGGGCCTTAACGTAGTTCCTATTGTTAATGAGAACGATACGATTGTGACTGACGAGATTCGCTTTGGCGATAATGACTCGCTGGGTGCTTTAGTGGCTAATCTTGTTGATGCAGACACCTTGTGTATTTTGACAGATCAAGATGCTATGTACGATAGCGACCCCCGTAAGAATGCATTGGCTAAGGTGTTGGTCGAACGTTCGGCATTTGATGAAACGTTAGATGGTATGGCGGGCGACAGTGGTTTACTTGGTACGGGCGGAATGGCGAGTAAAGTGCGTGCAGCAAGGTTGGCGGCGCGTTCAGGTGCAAACACTATTATTGTGGGCGGCCGTATAGAAAACGTGATTGAGAGGGTGTCGCGTGGCGAGCAGCTTGGGACGTTGCTTTATTCTGACTGCGAGCCTATTGCCGCAAGAAAGCATTGGTTGGCGGGTAATATGCAGCCTCAAGGTGAGCTTGTACTGGATGACGGCGCTATCGAGGTTCTTTGCAATGAGGGCTCCAGTTTGTTGGCTGTGGGTGTTGTGAGTGTAAAGCATGAGTTTGCGCGCGGTGATCTTGTGTTGTGTATTGATTTGCAAGGTAATCAGGTGGCTCGTGGGTTAGTTAATTATTCGAGTGCCGAAATCAATAAATTAAAAGGCCACTCAAGCGATAAAATCGAAAATATTTTGGGGTTTAAGTTTGGTGATGAGTTGATTCACCGTGATGACTTAGTATTGGTTTAGTTTTTTTATTGTTTTTGATTGAAAAGGTTTATCTTATGTCTGTTATCAAGCCGCATATCCAAGCAATGGCAGCGTATACCCCGCCACTTGATGGACGCAACCCTAAAACGCATACCCTTCTTGATTTTAATGAGCGTACTTTACCTGTTGGTGAGCATATTCAGCAGGCGCTTATTGAGTATATTCAGTCTGGTCGTTTACAGATGTACCCTGCATACGGTGATATTACTGCGCGTTTAGCGCGGTATGCCAGTGTGAATGCGGCCCAGGTTATGATTACAAATGGTTCTGATCAGGGGTTGGAGCTCATATTTAGAAGTGTTTGCACCGCTGGCGATACTGTTGTTATCCCTGCTCCCACATTTGCGATGTATGACCAGTTGGCGCAAGTGGAAAAATGCCACGTTATCTCACCGTACTATCAAAAAGGCAGTGGTTATCCCGTACAAGAAGTACTAGATGCCATAACGCCTGACGTAAAATTAGTTGTTATTTCTAACCCTAATAACCCCTGTGGCACTCTTGCCGCAAGAGATGACGTTATTCGTATTTTGCAGCAGGCATGTAGTGGTAAAAATAACGCCGCCGTATTGCTTGATGAGTGTTATTTTGAGTATTCGCATGCAACGGTATGCGATCTTATTGATGAATATCCACATTTATTTATTACCCGTACCTTTAGTAAAACGTGGGGTATTCCCTCGTTACGCTTCGGTTATATCCTGTCGCACCAGAGTAATATTAATGCACTGCTTAGTGTGCGTGGCCCTTACGATATAAATCAGCTTGCTGTTGTTGCTGCTAGGGCTGCACTCGATAATCAGCATGAGTTACAGCAGTATACACGCGAGGTGATGGAGCAATCTAAGCCCCTACTTGAGGAGTATTTGGCTCAACAAGGTGTGGAGTTTTGGTCGAGTGAGGCAAATTATTTGTGGGTGTTTTTTGCTCAGTCAGACGCTGTCGAGCGGGCATTGCGTGACAAGGGTATACTGGTTCGCCCGAAAAAAGATAAGAATGGTGACGTGGGCTTAAGGATAACGTTGGGTACGCTCGAGCAAACCAAGCGGGTGGTTGATGTTTTGTCTCGGCTGGATGCTAATTATTAATAGCTCTTATCATTGCTTGTCTTACTGTGTTATTTTGCACTGTATAAATAACAGGCACAAAAAAGCCGAGCAATGCTCGGCTTTTTAATAGCTAAAACTTAATAAATTAAGCAGCGCTAAGGGCTTTAATTTGAGCGTTTAAACGACTCTTATGGCGTGCAGCTTTGTTTTTGTGGATGATGCCTTTATCGGCAACTCTGTCTAAAACGGGTACTGCTGCTGTATATGCTTCTTTGGCTGCTGTAACGTCGCCTGCTTCAATCGCCGCAATTACTTTTTTAAGATATGTGCGAACCATGGAGCGCAAGCTAGCATTGTGGATGCGTGCTTTATCATTTTGACGTGCACGTTTTTTTGCTTGAGGTGAATTGGCCACCGCGTTGCTCCTGTAAATATAATCAAAGTTGTAGGCTAGAGGTTAAGCTCTAAGCCCGAGTAATATGGACGCGGTATTATCCTTGTTTGATGGTGCATGTCAATAAATGAATTGTTTTATTTTTAGCCATGTTAAATTAAAAAGGTATTGCTGCATTGAAGGGCCGCGTTAAAGGGTATTGTCGAGAGTGTGAGAAAATATTTTTGAAAGGGGGATGAGTTCAAAATAGATTGGTAAGAGTGAGTTTGTCTATATGTGTTTTGTAGCTTAAGGGGCCTTACTGCAAAAGTTGTTGGTTGGTTTAAATTCTAGTTTTGGTGTAATTGGCGTAATGAAGAGATGGGTGAAATTAAGCGATTAATCATAATCGAATAAATAATATATTAAAAGTTGTGGTTTAGGGGTTGCCAAACCAAATTACATCCGTATAATGCGCACCTCAGTTGAGGCAAAGCTCAGCTTGCTCAAGTATCAATGCATACTTTTGAGTTCTTTAACAAATTAATCAAGCAATGCGTGTGGGTGCTTGAGGTCTGGTAGTGTTTAAGTTTGTTTTTACTTTTTAAGTGGATTCAAGCTAAGAAAATTATCAGTATCACAAGTAACCGACAATTCATTAATGTATGAAAATACGTTCCTAATTTAAAGTTATATTGTTTAACTGAAGCAAAATTAGATTTGTGTTGGTGGGGCTCTT
>CAKZUG010000127.1 GCA_937920545.1 uncultured Saccharophagus sp. | reverse complement strand
CCAGTCCGACAACATGCGCTTGTTAGGCGCTGCCATAGTGAAGTGTTGGCTCTAGTAGAGTGAGCTGCTCCTGTGTTTCGGGCTCTTTGTATTTGTATTCTTTTGTGTCAATCGTAGTTACTATTGCTTCTATCATTGGGTTTCTATTTTTTTCACTACCGCCGACATGATAGAAGTGCTCTCTTGTAAGAATGTTGAACTTTGACCAATGGGAATCAATGTACTCATTTTTTCGGTAGTCATTGTGATGCCAAGTTGAAAGGATGAAGTCACATTCTGATTGACCCAAACTTTCAAAAAGTCCTACTTCGTGATCTTCATTCCAAGAATTGAAGTAATCAACATGCCTATCAATATATGGCGGATCACAATATATAATATCACCAGATTTGGCTTCTTGAATTGTCTCTTCAAATGACTGGCATTTAAATTCAAAATCTTTAGCGGCCAAAATCTGACTGACATTAGAGATCTGATTTACTATTTTTGTAACATAAGCCTTAGCATAACGATTTGGCTTTTTACAAAAGGGAATATTAAAGCCCCCCTTTCTATTAAATCGAATCATTCCATTAAAACCGGCTCTATTTATAAATAGGAAGTCTAGCGGCGCGTGCTTTTCATTGAAGCGCTCTCTAATGCGATAGTAATGCTCATCCCCTTTTTCTAATAAGACGGCACCTTCCTTTTCTAAAAACGTTCTCGCTACATCAGCTGTAATTTCGCCTGATTGAATTGCCGTATAAAAGTTGATCATATGCGGATTGGTATCGCACATAAGTGCCTTCTTGGGAGCGATATTAAAAGCTACGACTCCAGTACCCATAAACGGCTCGACCCACCTGCCAGTAAAGTCATCTGGAACAAGACTATCAATCCAAGGCACCAATTTAGTCTTGATGCCCTGGGACTTCATTGGAGGAACTAATACTTTCTTTACCATAAGGGTCACTTGTAGCTCAAAAATCTGGAGCTCTAGATTAGCGCAAAAGCGGGGCATAAACAATCCTAATTTGGGATATTCCAAATTGGGATGCAGAATGCTTGTCAGTTTAGAAGGAGGAGTATTTTTTGTATCACGAAATTTTGAAGAAGTTGCGCGCTCAGAAAGAGGTCACTCAGCTTCAATTGGCTGAGCTACTTGGGAGGCCGCAATCATTTGTTTCTAAATACGAAAGTGGAGAGCGCAGATTAGATGTACTTGAATTCATTCAAGTCTGCAATGCATTAGATGAACCCCCTTCGGTTGTAATTCAGCAAATTGAAAAAGGAAGTAAGCGTGGGATTTAAAGAAAAATTTGATACGTTGTTGGCTGAATATGAGGCTGATTACAATATATGTGGCGTTATTTCTTCTGAAAAGAAGATATATCCAATCGGTAGCGACACAAAGGTTTTAAGTACAATTTTTGAGCTTTTTTCTAGGCCAATCATACAGCAGTTTGCAGATGAGAATGGTTATGAATTAGTTGAACCAACAGTACAAAATCATTATCCGGATTTCACTTTACAAAAGTCTGATGACGATAAAGAGAAAATTGCTATTGACGTAAAAACTACTTATGTAGATAAGCCTGAAAGCAAATTTAAATATACTTTAGGTGGTTACACAAGCTTCATAAGGAACAACACAAAAAATATAGTTTTTCCGTTTGACCAATACAAAGAACATTGGGTTATGGGGTTTGTATATACAAGAGTTGCAGTTAAGAAGTCTGCTGAACACAAAATTTATACTACAGATGAAATCTCAGACATTGTCCTTCCCTACAAAGACGTTAAGACTTTCTTTCAAGAAAAGTGGAAGGTTTCCGGAGATAAGGCAGGATCTGGAAACACAACTAACATTGGAAGCATTAGCGGGAAAATTGAAGATTTCAGAGAAGGAAACGGACCTTTTTCTTCAGAGGAAGAATTTGTTGATTATTGGAGAAATTACGAACGTACAGCAGAAGAAAGGGAGCAGAAATTTTCAGATATAGCGGGTTATCGATTATGGAAGCGTACCTAGGCGCCTAACGCCACTATTAACGGCAAATTTTAGTTGGTTGGCTTTTTATGCTAACAAGCATAAAAAACGAGCGACGGAAATGACGTCCGGTATATAGTTTTGTTAGATTTTGATACGCGATACACCTTTGACAGTGAAAACCCGATAAATACAACAAACATTTAAGCTTTAGTGTACTGCAAAAAATACGACAAGAACAACCAAAACGCCCTGCAACTTTGCTTGAAATTAGAGGCTAATTACCTGAAGAGTAAATTGTGGCTAATGAACATGAGAACCAATAAACCGCTAAATAAAAGGCGTATTGCTAAAATAATATTTGAACAACTTTACAAGCAAAAGCTAACCAAATAACACTTCGCCAAGATTATAACGCCGCAAACAGGCGCGGCTGTGTAGTTGATTTTTTTGTGGCAGCCTTTTCGCCACAAAAAAAAGCGACGGAAAAGTTGTCGGATGCTTTGCTTTGTTAGATTTTTGGCACGCAATGAACTTTTGGCAGCGCAAACCTGATAAACACAACAAATTTTAAGCTTTAGTTTACGGCAAACAAAGCAACAAGAACAACCAAAATTCCTTGCAGCCTTGCTTGTATTTTAAAGCTAATAACCTAAAAACTGAGTACTATTTAAAGCACATGTAAACTAATAAACCGCTTGGAAAATAGTACAAAACGCAACCAGCACTAAAAACACTTTAAATGTAAAATGTTACCCAAGTAATACTTCGATAAAAATATAACGCCGCAAACAGGCGCAGCTTTGTAGTTGGTTTTTTTGTGGCAGCCTTTTCGCCACAAAAAATGCGACGGAAAAGTTGTCGGATGCTTTGCCTTGTTAGATTTTTGGTATGCAGTGAACTTTTGGCAGCGCAAACCTGATTAACACAACACATTTTAAGCTTTAGTTTACTGTAAACAAAGCAACAAGAACAACCAAAATACCTTGCAACCTTGCTTGTATTTAGAAGCTAATAACATAAAGACTGTGTGCTATTTAAAGCACATGTAAACTCATAAACCGCTTAGAAAATAGTGCAATGCTCAAACAACACTAAAAAACATTGAAAAGGCTAAATAAACCCAAGTAATGCTTCGATAAAAATATAACGCCCCGCACAGGGGCAGACAAATAAGCGCAGCGTTTTGGCTGTCCCAGCGACCATAGGGAGCGATTGCTGCGGCTTGTTATGAATATACAGGAAAGAAACCTTCATGTTGAGCAGCCTCCCCACCAATTTCGTCCCAACAAGCTTTATTGGCAACGAAAATATGATTTTCAATTTTTGCGTTAGCGAGATTGCTAAAAGCACCAGCTGGAACCCAATATTTGTCTTTTGTACGAAAAACATTGGGAGTAGTAGAGCCACAATTAGAACAAAAGCTAACACTATAGCCAGACTCTTTTTGAAAGTTAGATATTAATTCTTGGCCTGACAGCCAAGAGAAACTCTCTGCCGAACAGAAAAAACCTGTTTGGGATGAAGAGCCTGTTTGTTTTTGGCAAATGGAACAGTGGCATTGATATAGCTTGCTAATATCTTCAGCCACTTTATAGCTGACTTTTCCGCAAACACATTCACCTTTCATAAGCTCTCCATGTATTCATAACGCCGCAAACAGGCGCAATTTTGTAGTTGATTTTTTTGTGGCAGTCTTTTCGCCACAAAAAAAGCGACGGAAAAGTTGTCGGATGCTTTGCCTTGTTAGATTTTTGGCACGCAATGCACTTTTGGCAGCGCAAACCTGACAAACACAACACATTTTAAGCTTTAGTTTACTGCAAACAAAGTAACGAGAACAACCAAAACACCTTACAACCTTGCTTGTATTTAAAGGCTAATAACCTAAAGGCTGCGTGCTATTTAAAGCACATACAAACTCATAAACCACTTAGGGAATAGTACAAAATGCAACCAACACTAAAAACATTTAAAAGGCTAAATAAACCCAAATAATGCTTCGATAAAAATATAACGCCCCACTAAGGGGCTAATAAATTGTTGGCTATAATACTGAGCGGAGCGAAAGTAGCCAACTGTTTTTAGTCCCGCTTAAGTGACTTGTTAGGTGTATTTTACACCATACTTATAAGGCTTGAATTATTGATGCAGCTATTAATACATAACCAATAATTAATAACCAATTTTTGCTTGAAGGAAAAAACATATAAAGACATAAACCCTCTAAGCCTTTAAATAACAGGCACAAATTAGTTTTGTAATATGCTATCAGAAAAATCACACCAACCAACATTAGATAGGCACTGGAAAATAAATAATTATCACCAGAAAGAAACCAAGGCGGTACAAATATTACAAGAGTAAATAAAGTGCTTATCAATTTATTTTGATCCTCAAAGAATTTATTTGAAGAACGCCAAAGAATAGCTGCAAATAACAAAATGATAATTGTTAAAAACCAATACTCAGCGATGAACTCCATTCAATACACCTAACGCCACTATTAACGGCAAATTGTAGTTGGTTGGCTTTTTATGCTAAAAGCATAAAAAACGAGCGACGGAAATGACGTCCGGTATATAGTTTTGTTAGATTTTGATACGCGATACACCTTTGACAATGTAAACCCGATAAATACAACAAAAATTAGGCTTTAGTGTACTGCAAAAAATACGACAAGAACAACCAAAACGCCCTGCAACCTTGATTGAAATTAGAGGCTAATTACCTGAAGAGTAAATTGCGATTAATGAACACATGAATTAATAAACCGCTAAATAAAAGGCGTAAAGCTAAAACAATATTCAAACAACTTTAAAAACAAAAGCTAACCAAATAACACTTCGCCAAAATTATAACAGTTTATTAGACGGAAAGATTCCGTCTATCCCAGACGGCGAATCCGTCTATCTCATTAATTTCAAAGATTACCATCTCTACACGCCTTATAGCAACTGCCCTATCAAGCCGCACTAAAAAAGCACATTGATAGACGGAAAAATTCTGTACCTATTTGCGCAAAATACGGAATCACACCTAAACTGTATTTATATACAGTACTTTTTTGGGGCGTTTATGAGTAAGTCACCTTTTTTAGATGCATTACGGGATGAGATGCTAACGTTGCGCTACGCCAAGCGCACGGTAGATACTTATATCTACTGGATAAAACTATATATTTATTATCATCATAAACGCCACCCCAATACCATGGGGGACGAAGAGGTGATGCAGTTCTTAACGCATTTAACCAATCGCCGTAATGTGAGTGCTAATACCCAAAAAGTGGCGTTAAATGCTTTGGCTTATTTGTACAATAAGCATTTAAAACAACCTCTTAGCCAAGAGCTTCAATTTAATAAATCATTTGTGGCTCGCAAGTTACCCATTGTTTTAACTCCTAATGAAGTTAAACAGTTACTTTTGGCGATGCCCCCGCACTATTCACTGCCTGCAAAATTGCTGTATGGCAGTGGCTTAAGGTTAATGGAGTGTGTGCGGCTGCGCATTCAAGACGTTGATTTTAATTACGGGGTATTGCGTATATGGCATGCCAAAGGGGGGAAGCACCGACAGGTGACATTAGCTCCAGAATTACATAACATCTTAAAATTACAAATTGAGATAGCAACAAGGTATTTTGAATCTGATGTCATGAAGCCTGAGTACTCCGGTGTTTATTTACCCCACGCTTTAGCAAGAAAATACCCAACAGCCCCTAAAACGCTTGGGTGGCATTATTTGTTTCCTTCACAAAAACTGAGTATTGACCCAGTAAACCAAAATAGCGGTGAGAATCAAGTACGCCGACATCACATTCACGAAACATCATTGCAAAAAACGGTACGGCAAGCCGCGAAAAAATGCGCTTTTAAAAAACCTGTGAGCTGTCACACGTTACGGCATAGTTTTGCCACGCACCTGTTAGCCAGTGGTGCTGATATTAGAACGGTGCAAGAACAATTAGGCCATAGCGATTTAGCCACCACGCAAATTTACACGCATGTTTTGCAGCAAGGGGCGAACGGTGTGAAAAGCCCGTTATCGGCGCTGCTAGATACTGAATAGGCCATAAACATTAATACCCTGTATTTTAATTTGCCCTTTAGATGGGCTAACAGCCAGAGAAATAGAATCGAGGTCAATGCTACTACTGATACCTATAAGGTTATTTTTTCAAAATAGCTAGGGAAACGCTGATTAAGACAAAGCATGACGTTAATAGAAGCGGTTATATCATGCTTTTTTGCCGCTCTGCTCCGCTATCCCTTTTTGTTATGGCTTTAAACGATATTAAATGATGGCGTTTAAACCGCTGCCGTTAAATTACTACTTTTAAATCATTACTTTCAAATAATTATCTTCAAATAATGACTACCAAACCATCACTTCAAATTAGTAAAGTCAAACCAGTAGAGTCAAATTGGCTCACACTATCTCGAACCGTCGTTCTGGGGTGACGCCTTTTTTGACGCTGCGTATGGGGGCGAGTGTAAATAGGTCGCCGTTTTTACCGGTTAATGTGTATTTTGTGCCTGCTTGTTTGGCGATGTTGGCGTTGGCTTGCATGTGTTGTTGCTCGCCGTGCACGGGGATAACACAGCGTGGTTTTAACCATGTATATACTTTTTGAAGTTCGTCTTGGCAGGGGTGGCCGGATGCATGTAAACACAGTGAGCTGGTTTGGGCATGAATAATATCGACTTTACGTAGTTTTAGTTGCGATGTTAATTTTGCCACGGCGTCTTCGTTACCGGGGATGGTTTTGGCGCTAAATATGACGGTGTCGTCGGGGTCTAGTTCTAAAAACGGGTGGGTTTGCTTTGCCATACGAGCAAGGCTTGCGCGGGGCTCGCCCTGTGACCCTGTGGTTAAAATGAGGACTTCTTCTTTGGGGAGATAACCTAAATGACGGGCATCGGCTAGGGGTAAATCGTCTGGCCAATAGCCTGTGGTTTTTGCTGCATTAATCATAAGTTGCATCGAGCGGCCTATGACGCCTACGTAACGGCCACATTTTTTTGCGGCGCGGGTAATGCTCACTAACCGCGCGACGTTGCTGCCAAAGCAGGTGACGAGTACGCGGCCTTTAAGGGGTTTAATGGTTTTAACCAAGTTGCGGCCTACTTCGGCTTCTGAGATTGAGTGGCCTGCAATGGTGGCATTGGTTGAATCGCATACGACCACGTCGCACCCTTTTTGGCCAAGGTGCTCAAAGGCTTGCTGGTTAAATGGCTGGCCTATAACGGGGTTGGGGTCGAGCTTCCAGTCGGCTGTGTGAAATACGCGGCCTAGGTGGGTTTCTATAATGAGGGCGCAAGGTTCTGGGATGCTGTGGGTTTGCAAAAACCATGTCAGCGCAAAGGGGCCGATGTTTACTTTTGCATTGACGGGTACTTCGTGAATGGGGACGTTTTGCTCGATGCCGAGTTCGCGTAATTTTGCACGTAAAATAAAGGCGGTGAACGGTGTGGTGTAAACGGGGCAACGTAGTTGCGGCCATAAATTGGCGACGGCGCCAATGTGGTCTTGGTGGGCATGGGTAATAACTAGCCCGCATAGGCTGTCTTTGCGGCTGGCAATAAATGAGGGGTCGGCGCTGTAGGTACGATCTTGGCCTTGCGGGGATTTTTCGAAGGTGACACCGCAATCGACCATCAGCCACTGGCCGTTGTGGCCGTATAGGTTCATGTTCATGCCTATTTCGCCGCAACCGCCTAAAGGTAAAAACCAAAAATCATGTATGCTGGGTGTGAGATTCATCATTATTGTTAGCCGGTTATTTACTGTATTTGATTAGAGGTTCTCTAGAGTATACGGGGTATTACTTTAAAACTATGATGGATACGTGGATGGATACGTGTTTGTCATTATTTTTAGACTGGTTATATTTGCGTGCAGTAAATAAAAATCAAGTAATAAACGTTACTGCTTTATGATCACATCTTTTTTCACCATGATCAATTTGATTCTTTTTGCACTTTTATCATATTTGTTCATATTAGGTTACATGTTATCGTATTATCTTGTTGCGCTTTTTCTGTTAGGGTTACCTGGCGGCATTAGTTTCGCAATTAAACTAAAATAATAAAAATTCAACGCGTAAACTTTGATTTACGTGCTTTTTCATAACAATACTCATTCATAACGATACTTAACATTATGACGACACAAAACAACGACAATTACGGTTTTATTATTCTTATTAGCTGCGTGGCGACCATTGGCGGTTTTTTATTTGGTTTTGACAGCGGTGTTATTAACGGTACGGTAGATGGTTTGCGTACGGCATTTAATTCTGACTCGGTAGGTACAGGGTTTAATGTGGCTTCTATGCTGTTGGGCTGTGCAGTGGGTGCGGCGGCGGCGGGTAGGCTTGCTGATTATTACGGTAGGCGCGCGATGCTCTTTGTATCGGCTATTTTGTTTATTGCGTCTGCGTGGGGCTCGGGTATTGCCTCTAGTTCTGAAGTCTTTATTGTGTTTCGTATTTTGGGTGGTTTAGCGGTAGGGGCAGCCAGTGTAATGGCACCGGCTTATATTAGTGAGGTGGCACCCGCCAAATACCGTGGCCGTTTAGCCAGTATCCAACAAGTGGCTATTATTGTAGGGCTAACGGCCGCATTTTTAAGTAATTATGCACTGGCTAATGCTTCTGGATCGGCGTTGGAGTTATTTTGGCTAGGCTATGAAACATGGCGCTGGATGTTTTGGATTGAGCTTATCCCTGCGTTTATCTTTCTATTTGCTTTGTTTTTAATCCCCGAGAGCCCTCGCTTTTTAGTGACATCGCAAAACCACGATAAAGCTATAGAAGTATTAACCAAACTTTACGGCGGTAAAGCCGAGGGAAAATACGAACAAATTAATAGCTCTTTAGCGCAAGACCATCACCGCCCCCGCTTTAAAGATTTACTCGATGTACACACGGGTAAAATACGGACCTTGGTTTGGGTAGGTATTGGCTTGGCTACCTTCCAACAGCTTGTGGGTATTAATGTTGTATTTTATTACGGCGCGGTGCTGTGGCAATCGGTCGGTTTTTCTGAAAGCGATGCATTACTTATTAATGTTGTATCAGGCGTAGCCAGTATTGCTGCCTGTATTGCTGCATTATTACTGATTGATAAAATTGGCCGTAAACCTTTGTTAGTGATTGGCTCGATAGGTATGGCCATTACGCTTAGCCTGTGCGCTATGGCTTTTGCTAGCGGCACGATTGATGCGCAAAACACGCTGGTACTGCCCGATACTATGGGTAAAGTGGCGCTTGTTAGTGCTAACTTATATGTTATCTTTTTTAACCTTTCGTGGGGCCCTGTTATGTGGGTTATGTTGGGTGAGATGTTCCCTAACCAAATGCGCGGGCCAGCACTGGCTGTGGCGGGTTTGTTCCAGTGGGGGTCTAATTTTGTGATTACAATGACTTTTCCTAAGATGCTAGCGGGCTTAGGTTTAGCCACTACTTATGGTTTTTACGCTTTGTGTGCCTTTATATCTATTGTGTTTGTAATAAAAATGGTAAAAGAAACCAAAGGTTTAGAACTTGAGCAAATGCAAAGTTAACATAAACCTTAAATTGGCTTTGTTTAAAATGCCGCAGTTATGCGGTATTTTTTTGCCTGTTATATTTTTATATACTACCGACACAGTTGAAAAGAATACCCTTGAGTATGATGCACGCTGTAAATATATCCCTATATGCTTTGTGTCGGCATCCTGCCTCCGATGGCCTCATACCCAAGGGTATTCTTTCTTTGTGTCTTGTTAATATGGTGTAGGCAACGCTAATGCATAAGGTAACTGTATTATTTAGAGCAGCTTAATGTAGAACGGCTTAGCAGAGGGCTGCTTAGCATATGGGGAAATTTTAAATAGGCTCTTTTAATGATCTTGGATGATAAGCCACCGTTAATATTAGCGCAGTGGCTCTCATCTATTTGCACCTATTCGCACCTATTCGCACCATTCGCACCTCTTATCTTTCATTATATTTTATACAAAAAAATGCCGCTAAAAAGCGGCATTTTAAGGTACTCTTTTCTTATTGACTGCGTTTTATTAAGGCTTTAATACTTTTGCATCGGCTTTTAGGCGTTTAATAGGGCCGTTTTCGCCGACTAAATAAATACGTCTCCAGTTGGTGCCACGTGGTTTTTCTGCCACGATCATTTGCGCGTCTGGGTGCGCATCTTTAATGAGTGACGTTAACGCCCAACCGGCTTTGGGTTTGCGTAATACTTCTTTTTGTTTGCTAAAGGATTTGCCGCCGTTGTGCGAATGCCAAAAAGCAATCACGCCATCACTGCCGTCTTTGTAACCCAATAAGTAGCGAATATTATTGGGTGAACCCACTTTAAAATCACCGCGTGACTCAACACCTGTGACTGCGTTACCGCCAATCCATTTTTTGCCATCCCAGCGGTAATGTACAGTTTGCTTGGGGCCACCTGTTTTTAAGCCAATATCAACGCCTGCGTTGGTCGCAATATGCGGGTAACCTTTATCATCTAAGTGTACCGATCCGTTAAATGTCCATTCTTTACCTGTGCTTGCTGCAAGGGTTTTTATGTCGGCTTGTTCACGTGTTAATGGCATGGGCAGTGGCTCGTTTTTAATATTGCGCCATTGGCCTGTTTTGGTGTCCATGGCCATGTAGTACACATCGTGGCGCTCGGTTGTGTGGCCTCGGCCATTGACGCCTGCGCCACCGTCCCAACATAAGTGGTAATCGTAGCCCACGATGATGTCGTCGCCTTCACCACGGCCCACCCATGCATACCAGCTATCGACGGCTTTAAGATCGTCGCGGCGCTTGTGTTTTAAAAACGATACGGGCGCGTCAAAACTGCGGCCATTATCGGTCGACTTTTGATACACCCAGTCGCTGCGGTGGGCACCGTGGCGGTAAAACAAATACATATCGCCGTTATCCATTTTAACCGCTTGGTTGTATGTACCAAACGGTGGGATGGTGTCTAGCTCTTCCCAGCTTGTGATATCAAAAGGCTTTTTAGAAACTACATGTTTGTTTTCGCCATAGTGGATATTACCTAGCGGGTTTTTACCGTGCTCGGGTACGCCACCGTGGCCACCAAAAAACACGTGTATATAACCTGCGTTATCTATCATCATGGTGGGCTTGCCGTGGTTATCAATTTTTTTGCGGCTTGGGTCTTTGCCCATTGTACTTACACCGGCTTTAAACGGGCCTTGCCATTCATCCGTTTTATGGTTGTATGATGCAACGTAAGGGTCTTCTAATGGGCCTTGGTATGTAACATAGGTTATACCGTTTTGGTGAATACCTGCTGGCTGCTGTACAACGGCCAGTGCATTGCCGAGTGCGTCGTCGGCAAAGTATTCGACCATTGGGCCTTTGTTCGATTTTTCTAATTGAGCGGGTGTTAGCTGAGCCGATGGCTCAACAGATGTACAACCTGTTAAAAAGTGACCGCTAATTAATACTGTGGTGAGCGACAGGGTTTTAATTATATTTTTTATCATGATGAGTAAACCGTTAAAATTATAAAAATGAGACTGACTGTTAAGATTAAAAATGCATATTATTCATGTTGACGTAAGTCGATATTAACATACTGCAATAAAATACGCTTAACATCGTCTATACCGCGCGCTTTGTATGCTTGCATACCCGCCTTATTGGCGCCATCGACATTCATTTGGTTGTCATCTATAAAGAGTATGTGTTCGGGCGGTAAGCCCATTTTTTTGGCCACGTATGTGTAACCCGCTGCATCTGGTTTAAAGTAGCCTATTTCGTATGAGGCAAACTGATAAGCAAAATCATCTTCAAATTTGCATTGCTCCCTCAACCACGGTAAGTGATACACATTGGTATTCGAATAATACGCCAGTGTAAAATGGGGTTTTAATGCCTGCAATAATGCCTTGGCACCCGTAAAATACCCTTTGGGCCAATGGGTAAATGTATCGATAAACGCTTTTTCTGATACGTTGAGTGCTAGCTCGTTAATAACGGCTTGGGGGAATTTTTCTGGTGGCATGTTGCCTGTTTCAAATGCAATAACCGATTGGGCTTTGCCCCATGTTATCCAGTTTTGATCGTAACCAATGGGGTGATCTACCCAGTGATCTTTAATGGGCAAGCCATCTAGCTCAATAAGCACGCCGCCTAAATCAAATAGAATGGCTTTCATTGTTTGGGGCATGGTGGCTCCTTTAAAAAATAAAATACTGTAGCAAGGCGGTTATTTTAGCTTATTAAAAAAATAACTAAACAGCTAAACAGACGAATAAACAATATGCTAACTAATAAACAGAGCTTCGGTTAACGGTAAAAACTGTATTTTGAGTGCGGCCTAAATCATCTACGACCACCACATTATGTTGCCCAATGGTTGCAGGCCATAATACGGGTACCGACACCTCTGATTGGCTAAAAAATACGCCATTTATAAACCAATATAATACTGTGGCGTCTTTATCGGCTGTGGCGTTAAAAACAATGTGTTGATTGGCCTCATAAATGTAGGTTAGGCGCGGGTTGGGCGACACAATAATAGGCGCATTACCTTGCTGGTAAGCATGCTGCTGGCACGCAGCAGAAAAAGGTGGAACAGGCGTAATAGTCTGCCCCGCTAAACGTAAGGCGTTTTCTATATCGCTTGGCCAAAATGCAAATATTTTTTGGATGGTGTTAGCGGTATACGGTGGGCATGCACGCAAACCTGTGCGCTGATCAATATAAACAGTGCGGTAAATAGCCTCTGATTTTATGGGCGACACCCCGGGGATAAAATCGGTTTTGACGGTGTCTGGGCACAACGCTGTATCTATATTACCTGTGCTTTTGCATACCTCGATTGTTTTGACTGTAGGCGGGCGTATAAGTGCAGCTGTCTTTTTCTGGGGCAAACTACTTAACACATTAAATAATAATGGCGCAGCGGCTTGACGCCCAATAAAGGCGGGGTTGCCTTCACCGTTAAAATTTCCCACCCAAACGGCGGTGATGTAATCGCCCGCAATACCTACCGCCCACGCATCGCGAAAAGCCCATGAGGTACCGGTTTTCCAAGGTATATTGTTTAAATACGCACTTTTAGTACTTTTTAACGGTGTGGTTTGGCTAAGCATATTTAATGTGATGTAACTGGCTTCAGGTGTTAACAATCTATTACACCTACCAAGGGGATGTGTTTTGAGCATACCCACCGTATGTAAGCAGCCTTTATTTGCCAATATGCTGTACATGTTAACCAGTTCTAACATGGTAACTTCTATACCGCCTAACGATAACGCCAACCCGTAAAAATTAGTTGGGTACATATTTTTTACCCCCGCTTTTTTTAACAACTGATACATATAAAAGCGTTGGCTTTTTTGTATAAGCTGCGATTGCAAATACACAGCGGGCACGTTGCGGCTGGTAATAAGGGCTTCTTTTGCGCTTAAGGCACCTTTAAATTGATTATCGTGGTTATTAGGTGTAAAGCCTGCGTAATGTTGGCGAGTATCTTTTAATAATGTATGCGGATGAATTAACCCTTCTTGTATTGCCGCCGCATAAACAAACGGTTTAAGCGTTGACCCCGGTGAGCGTTTTGCAAGCACGCCATTCACTTGACCAAAAATAGTGGGGTTAAAAAAATCAGCCGACCCCACCATGCTTTTAACTTGCATGGTTTTATAATTGAGCACAAGCACCGCTGTATTATGTATGCCTTTTTCTTGGTTATGTTGTATGTAACGGCTAACGTGTTTTTCTACTTTTTTTTGTAAATGAATATTTAGGCTGGTATGCACAATGGGTTGCAGCGGCTGAGCCTGTATAGATTGCACAAAATGCGGAGCTAAAAAAGGCAAGCCGCGCGGGTTACCCACTTTTAACGGCAGTGTTTTGTATGTGCTAACAAATTGATAATCTTGTTGTTTTGCCAGCTTAGTCATTAACGTGTTACGCGCTTGGTATAACGCATTTAAACCTGTTTTTTTAACGGGGTTGCGCTTATTGGGGTTTTGCGGAATAACACTCAGCGAGATAGCCTCTAAGGCATTAAGCGCCTGCGGCGGTTTGTTAAAATAAATCAGGCTGGCTGCATATACCCCTTCAATATTACCGCCGTAGGAAACGCTATTAAAATAATAAGCGAGTATATCTTGCTTGCTGTAATGGTAATCGAGCCGCAAGGCCATGAGCACTTGTTGTAATTTGCCAAAAATATTTTTGGTGAATAAACCACTGTTTAAACGGGCAACCTGCATGGTAATGGTGGATGCACCCACAGCACGGTTACGCGCAATATAGGTAGTATAAGCCGCACGGAAGATAGCGCTTATATCGATGCCGTGATGCGAGTAAAAATCTTGGTCTTCGTAGGTTAAGGTGGCGTCGATTAGGGCTTGAGGTAATTGCTTGTAGGTTACATGGCTGCGGTAACGGTCGTCGCTGGCTAGGCTGTAACGCAACAAGGTGCCGTTATCTGAATAATAAGCATGCGATTGCGGCCCAAGCTGCAAAACAGGCTTGGGCAATACGACAATATTGAACACGCTAATAAATACAACAATGCCTATACAGGTGGCCAAGCCAGCTAAGCAGGCGGCGATTAAGGGCCGCGCTAAACGCCTTGCTAAAGCCGCTGCTAAACGGCCTGCTACACACTTTGTAAAAAAACCCACTGCACGCTGCAAATTTACCCCTTTCACAAACCGCTAAGGCGCTTTAAC
>CAKZUG010000126.1 GCA_937920545.1 uncultured Saccharophagus sp. | reverse complement strand
GTGGCGTTTGAAAACTTGCACCCGGGTTAAGAGGCTGCTCGGCAGAGGTGCTCATAGGCGATGCACTTGCATCAAACAGGGGCTGAGGCGTGTTAACGGGTTCAACAGGGGGTTGCATTACAGGCATAACGGGCTGGGGATCAACAGCAGCCTCGTTAGAAATATCCTTCGGAATGTGCATGTCACCAGATGGGAAATCCGAAGACGCCATCCCTTTGAATGGGTCTTCTATCTGATCGGCCGCTGTATCAATAGCAGGCGACATATCAGACATAAAGTCAAAATCATCGTCCCAATTATCGGGTATAGCCTGAGCCGGTTTGCCTTGAGGCACCGAAATGGTTTGACCAAGCGGAGAACCGCCATCGTTGAAGGTACTGCTCACTTGCGATGAGTGTGCTTTACTCCCACCTGAGGCACTACTACCAAAACCACCAAAGTCGGTTTCGGGCAACGCACCTGTCGATGCGAAAGGGTCACTCGAAAAAGGATCGCTTGCCTGGCCACCGTTTTCATCTAATGCTTTGAGGGGGTCCGTTGCGCTTTCATTATTGTTTGACGAAAAAGCATCGTCTAAATGAATACCACTGTCGTTAAACGGATCGTCTGACGATGAACCAGAAAAAAAGTCGTTAGCTGATTCTGAGGGGGATGCACTCTTTTCAAAACCATCACCAAAACCGCCAGAAAAGTCATCAAAAGGTGAGTCTGCAGCGCCGCCAGCGCCGGCTTCAAGTTTAAAACTGTACTCACCTATATCAAATGTATCGCCATTATCAACAGCGACCGTGCTGCCTTTACCGATAGGCTCATGAGAACCATTCAAAAAAGTACCGTTCGTACTAGTATCTGTCAGCAAATAATGACTACCATCAAAAGAGAGCTTGCAATGGCTTGATGACAAAAACCGTTCTGGATCATCAAGCACCCAAATATTAGACGCCCCACGCCCAAGCGTTACTTCACCCGAGGGGAAAGATTGCTGCTGCTGCACAAGGTTTACGCTATCTGGCATCTTTACGACATGCAAACTAAAAGACATTTCATCATCCTGACTGGTTGGGGTAAGCCATTTTACTTGTGTACACCACGCAATACGTGAAGATACAACTTAACAATAGGCTTTTGTTTTGAAACAACTACTTGCGCCATTATATCTAGCAATTAAAAAAAATTATAGATTTAAAACACGCTAGTTCACTAATTTGATTGTGTATTTGATCTGTTAGTTGATAATGTAATCAATGATGTGCAAAATATTTATTCTAAGATACAGGATGAGGCATTAAGAGTGCATTTAAATATTTGTGATTATTGACGTTCAATGGTAATCTTTTTTAAGCGCGTAATAATGGCTAACGGATATGTGAATAGTACAAACAACCGCATATTAAATGGACAAACAACTTAAAGCTCAACCATAAAGTGCTCTAGCGCTTTATGATATGCAAGGGATCGACCTTACATTAAGGCCAACTTGCATCAAAAGGACATGTGTTATGGCTTCACCCAGTATTCTCGATATACCTAATTTACTCACACCAATATCTGATGATTCAGAAGTCGGAGAGGATCTTAGAGAAGACTATTCAGCAACCTCCCCTTATCAATCGATAAAAGCCGATCGCAATGCCGCGCGCGCATCAGAGCGCAACAATATTCACGATGTTAATGGTTTAGAAGCCGATGGCTTTTGGCGCAATATCGTTAGCAATGCGCCTGCAGTCATCACATCTCATTCAAAAGATTTAGAAATCGCTAGCTGGCTTACTGAAGCCCTCGTGCGCAGGCACGGCATACAAGGCTTGCGCGACGGCTTTTTATTAATGCAGGGCCTGGTCACCACCTTCTGGGATGGCCTTTATCCAATTCCAGATGAAGACGGTATCGAAACGCGCGTTGCACCATTATCTGGCCTGAACGGTGAAGGCGCAGAGGGTGTGCTTATTGCCCCGATAAGACGCGTTAAAATTACCGAAGGCGGTAGTACTGGCCCTTTTAGCTTATGGGAATACCAGCAAGCACTTAATAACGATAAAATTACCGACGACGATTTAAAAGATAAAAAAATAGCACAATTAGGCTTAAGCTTAGAAGACGTAGAAAAAGCGGTGAACGAATCAAGCGTTGAGTTTTTTGTTAATCTACGCGACGATCTGGACGTGGCCCTAGACACTTATAAAAACATAGGTCAGACACTCGACTCATTATGCGGCATGCAAGATGCACCCTCCACACGAAATATTACAGATGTGCTTGAAGAGTGCCGCGGTGCTATTTCACATATAGCGCGCAATAAATTCCCATCAGAAGCATTAGAACCCGAAGAAGATGCAGAGCAAGACGCCCCAGCAGGTGAAGAAATCAGCACGCCCACACAAGCCGCTGCCCCACCCAAGCCTGCACAAATGACGCGTGAAATTGCGTTTAAACAAATCAGTGATCTGGCAGAGTTTTTTAGAAAAACCGAGCCCCACTCACCTGTTTCTTACTTGCTTGAAAAATCTGTAAAATGGGGTGAAATGCCCCTAACAGAGCTGATTCAGGAACTGATATCCGATAACAATTCACTCGAACGTTTTAGCGACCTAACGGGCGTTAAAGTAGAAAATTAATACAGCTCATACTTTGTATACGTTAAATGAACACAACCCAAAATTAACACACAACATCATGCGATAAAGGTGCAACTATGTCCGACAGCATTCACGACAAAC
The DNA here is from genome assembly GCA_937920545.1 of uncultured Saccharophagus sp. Taxonomy (GTDB): domain Bacteria; phylum Pseudomonadota; class Gammaproteobacteria; order Pseudomonadales; family Cellvibrionaceae; genus Saccharophagus. Next base: position 23,426 of record CAKZUG010000126.1, on the reverse strand, counting down.
TAAAGCGCGTCAGAAAACCTCGCGTTCATATTACTTATGATCTCGAAACTAACGGTGCGGTGACCGATAAGGAAATCCCATTTGTAATGGGTGTAATGGGTGATTACTCAGGCGACAATACAGAGGGCAAAAAAGCCCTTAAAGATCGTAAGTTTTCACAAATTGATCGAGACAATTTCAATGAAGTAATGGGGAAAGTTAACCCACAACTTAATATGAAAGTTGAGAACACCCTTGAAGGTGACGGCAGCGAGCTGTCTGTTAACCTAGACCTTCACAACATGGAAGACTTCGAGCCACAAAAAGTGGTGGATCAAGTTGAGCCATTAAAAAAATTAATGGAAACACGTAATAAGTTACGCGATTTATTAACAAAAGCCGACCGCTCAGAAGACTTAGAAGAAGTATTAGAGCAAGTCTTGATGAACACATCAGCACTTAACTCATTAAGCACTGAACTTGGCGTTGAAGGTGAGGGATCTAAAGATGACTAATGAAGAACAACAGCAACTTGATAGCGCACAACAAGCTGAAGCCAGCGAAATCAGTTTTTTAGATCAAGCTATTTCAGCCACTAAACAAACACCACGCGATGAAACCGAAGATTTATTAAAAGCGCTAACCAAAGAAGCCCTTTCAGGGTCGGTTAAGTGGGACAAAAACTTAGCGGTTTCTATTAATAACGCCATTGCAGGTATTGATGCGGCTATTTCTAAGCAACTTGCGGCTGTTATGCACCATGAAAAATTCCAAAAACTTGAAGGTTCTTGGCGCGGCATGCACCACCTGATTAACACAAGCGAAACTAGCTCACAGCTTAAAATTCGTATGTTAAACATCAGTAAAAAAGAATTAAGCCGCGATCTTGAAAAAGCCGTTGAGTTTGACCAAAGCCAAATATTTAAGAAAATTTACGAAAGCGAATTTGGCATTGCTGGCGGCGAGCCTTATGCTGCATTAATTGGTGATTTTGAATTCTCATCTCATCCAATGGATGTATCGCTATTATCAAAAATGTCTAACGTGGCTGCAGCGGGTTTTTGCCCGTTTATCTCGGCAGCATCGCCAAACATGTTTGGCTTTGAAAGCTTTACAGAGCTATCTAAACCACGTGACCTTGAAAAGATTTTCGACTCGGCCGAATACACACAATGGCGCAGTTTTCGCGAGAGTAACGACTCACGCTTTGTTAGTTTAGTTATGCCACGCGTTTTGGCCCGCTTACCTTACGGTGAAGCAACCAAACCCGTTGAAGAATTTAACTACGAAGAAAGCCCACTCAATGTGTATGGACAATCGGTCACAAACGACCATGAAAATTACTGCTGGATGAACGCGGCTTATACAATGGGCACCACCCTAACGCAAGCGTTTGCTGAATATGGTTGGTGTACAAGTATCCGTGGTGCAGAAGGCGGCGGTAAAGTTGAAGGCCTACCAAGCCACAGCTTTGTCAGCGACGATGGCGATATGGATCAAAAATGCCCAACAGAAATTGGCATTACTGATCGCCGTGAAGCCGAATTAAGCAAGCTGGGTTTCTTACCACTTTGCCATTATAAAAATACCGATTACTCCGTGTTTTTTGGCGCGCAAACCACACAAAAACCTGCTAAATTTGACAACCCTGATGCTAGCGCAAATGCGGCTATCTCAGCTCGCCTACCTTACATCATGGCCACGTCACGCATTGCACATTTCTTGAAAGTCATGGCGCGCGATAAAGTGGGTTCATTTATGGAAGCCTCAGAAGCAGAAGAGTGGCTAAACAAGTGGATTAGCAACTACGTTAACGGAACACCAGGAGCGTCTGCCGAAATGAAAGCCCGTTACCCGCTTGCAGAAGCGCGTATCGAAGTGAAAGAAGTACCGGGTCAACCAGGTGTATTTAACGCTGTAGCGTGGATGCGCCCTTGGCTTCAAATGGAAGAGCTATCGGCTTCTTTACGTTTAGTCGCTAATATCCCCAAAGCGGGCTAATACTGTTTTAAGCCAAGCAAGCCTTCTTGCTTGGCTTAAATGAGTGCTTTATCTACCGATTTGCCTGTGAAACTGGATGCACTGTGACCACCCAAAAACCTTCTCTGCAACAAACCACGCCGTTTGCTAATACATCTGTCGATCTGGAACTCATCTTAGATGAACCCCCACATATCGTTAACGTTGACGACTTTTTAGCTGAAAACGACAGCGTACGTGCACTCTATTTTTGGCTAACCGAATACTGCCCCGATGTTAAACCGCAAACTACAAACCACATTAAAGCGCTCATTCAACAAAGCATTGCCTATATTGACCACCAAATAAATGATTTATTAAACGAAATTATTCATCACCCTAAAATGCAAAAGCTAGAGGCCTCATGGCGCTGCTTATGGCATTTAATAGAAGACGCCGACGGCACAAAAAACGTTAAAATTAAATTTTTAGACATGACTTGGGCAGAAGTGAGCAAAGACATTGCCCGCGCCATGGAGTTTGATCAGAGCCAGTTATTTCAAAAAATATACAGCGAAGAATATGGCTCACCCGGCGGCGAACCCTACGGTGTATTAATTGGCGACTACGAAATACGCCATATCCCCTCAAAAAAACACCGCTTTAACGATGTCGAAACACTAGAAGGACTATCGCAAATTGCAGCCGCGTCTTTTTCGCCGTTTATTGCGGGTGCTTCGTGTGAATTACTAGGCTTAGACAGCTATGCCGATTTAGGCCAGCCTATTAATTTTAAAAATATATTCAAACAAACCGAATACATTAAATGGAATGCCATTCGCGACCGCGCCGACTCGCGTTTTATTGGCTTAGCCATGCCGCGCTTTTTAGTGCGTAAACCCTACACCAGCGTTAACCACCATTACAAAGGTATTTTCTTTAAAGAAAAAGTCGCAGCCAAACATCACGAGCATTATTTATGGGGTAATGCCTGCTATGCATTTGCCAGCATTTTAATCCGTGAATTTGATAGTGTTGGATGGTTTGGGCATATTCGTGGCGTACCACGCGACCAACTCGGCGGCGGCTTACTCACTAATATGTGCTTGGATTATTACCGTACTGATTCATCTAACGTGAGCGCCAAACCTATCACCGAAACCGTCATAACAGACCATGTCGAAAAAGAACTCAGCGACCTCGGCCTTATGCCGCTTTGCCAGTGTTACGATGTTCCCTTTGCTGCTTTTTATAACAACCAATCGCTGCAACGACCAAAAGAATACAAAGATAAAAATACCCAAGTGAATGCCCGTTTAACCGCTATGCTCCAGCATGTTTTATGTGGCTCGCGTATTGCCCATTATATTAAAGTGATGTTTCGCGATAAAGTCGGCTCATTTTTAAGTGCAAGCGAGTGCGAAAGCTACCTACGTAAGTGGCTGTTTAAATATACCACGGGCAGGGAAGATTTAAACTGGGAAGAGCAAGCCCGTTTTCCCCTGCGCCGTGCGGCGGTGAACGTGCAAGAGCACCCTCAAAAACCAGGACAATATGCCTGCGTGATTCATATTGTGCCCCATTATCAAATTGATCAAATGGTGTCTGAACTCGAATTAGTTACCGAGCTAACACAAGCGAAATAATATGCCCTCAGCCGATAAACAAAAACACTTACGCGCCTCGATTTTAGATCGCCTGATTGACGACGAGCCGCATATTCAAGTTGAAGCAGAAAAAACCAAACACCAGCGCTTACGAGAACTACGCAGCAGCGTGCGACGCGATTTAGAAAATTTACTCAATACACGTTACCGGGTTATTTCACCCAGCGAAAAATACACCGAGCTGCAATCATCCCTATTAAATTATGGTTTACCTGACCTTGCGACGGTAAATATTATCGATATAGATAAAAAACACGCATTCACTCAAAACCTAGAAAAAGTCCTTAAGACATTCGAACCTCGCTTTAAATCTGTCAAAGTCACCCATCAAGATAATGCCGACAGCACAGACAGAACATTGCGTTTCAGAATTGACGCCACTCTCTACGCCGACCCCGTTCCTGAGGTGGTTGTGTTTGATTCGATACTTGAGCCAACATCAAGGTCAGTGAATGTTAAGGAGTCTCAGCATGGCTGATGAATTATTACCCTATTACGAAAAAGAATTAGCATACATCCGCCAGATGGGCGCCGCCTTTGCTAAAGAACACCCTAAAGTTGCAGGGCGTTTAGGCGTCGGTACCGATACCGTAGAAGACCCGCACGTATCGCGTTTAATCGAGTCATTTGCGTATTTAAATGCGCGGATACAACACAAACTGGACGATGACTTTCCCGAACTCAGTGATGCGTTATTAAAAGTGATGTTTCCGCATTATCAACGCCCACTACCATCAACATCGATTGTGCAATTTACCCCCGATAAAGAACAGTTAGATGCACCCTATTTTATCGACCGCCAGACATTGCTAGAAACCGAGCATTTTCAGGGGCAGAACTGTCAATTTAATACCGTATACGAAACAGAGCTGGCCCCATGTGAAGTTACCGAGGCCACATTAATTGGCGCGCCGTTTACCACACCAGGGTCAAACGCCATTCGCGGTGCATCCAGTGTACTTAAAATGGTATTTAACACTTTCGATAAAACGATTCCTTTTAATGAAACCAATATCGCTCGGTTACGGCTTCATTTAAAAGGGCAAACACAACACGTTCACCCGTTGTATCAAATGCTGCTGAGCCAGTGCGTCAATGTGGTAATGACCAGCGGCGATAACGATGATCAACCTGCGTTTTTGACCACCCGCGCTATCAACGAAGTGGGCTTTAAGCAAAACGAAGGCATGCTGCCCTACCCCAATGCCTCTTTTCAGGGCTATCGGCTATTAACTGAATTTTTTGCTTACCCCGAAAAATTCATGTTTATAGATATCGATACGATTAACGATAAATTGCACACCATCGATGGCGATGAAATGCACCTCTATTTTTACTTCAACACGACCCATGTTGAGCTAGAACATAATGTGAATGCCAGCCATTTTTTATTAGGATGCACGCCCGTAATTAACCTATTTAACCACGATGCCGACCCCATAAAACTCGACCATACCCAGCATGAATACCCGGTTATACCCGATGTTAGGCGGCCAGTTGGCTTGGAGATTTACTCTATAGATAGTGTTAATGCGGTCTCACCAGATGGAGAACAGCACCGTTATTTACCGCTGTACGGCCTAAACCATACCACCCAAAGCGACGAGCATAACGCCTTTTGGGTGGCGCAACGACGCCAAGCTAAATTGGGTTTTCAAGAGCGCGATGACGGTACCGACACCTTTATTAGCTTGGTAGATTTAGCCTTTAATCCCAATGTACCCAACGATAAAACACTGCTATTAAAAACCCAATGCAGTAACCGTGACCTGCCCGAAAAACTGCCATTTAACCTAGACCACCCCAAACTTCAGTGTGTTGATGGCGCGCCACCCTGTGAAAAAATACGGTGTTTAACGCAGCCTACCCGCACTATTCGGCCGCCGCTGCGTGACAAAGCGCGCTGGCGTCTTATATCGCATTTAAACCTCAATCATTTATCGCTCACGGGCCGCGACAATCCGACCGAAGCGTTAAAAGAAATTTTACGGCTGTATGATTTTAAAGAATCATCTGTAACACGTGCGCTCATTAATTCGATCACACATGTGGTCACACGGTCTATTAGTGCGCCGCTCGTTATTGATAACCGCACCTGCATTTGTCGGGGTATGGAAGTTGAAGTCACCATCGATAGTAGCCGGCTCACCGGTAGCAGCGCGTATTTATTTGCCAGCATACTGGATCATTTTTTGGGTTTATATTGTTCGGTTAATTCGTTTTCGCGCTTATTAGTTAAACAAAAAGGTAAAGAAGGATATTTGAAAAAATGCCCCATTCGAGCTGGCGAGAAGGTACTGCTGTAGTTAGCGCACTGGCCGACGATCCAAGCCAGTTTACATTACTACAAGCAGTGAGGGTGATTGAGGCCGCTATTATGGCCGCACCCAACAACACAAATAAACGCGCGGTTAATCATGGCGTGGGGTTGTATACGCAACCCAATACTGAGTGCGTGCGCTTTTATAATAGCCATGCGTTGTCGTTTTCTGGCGGTGATATCCATAGCGTCACACCGCCAGACGCGACCCAAACACAATGGCAATGTATCACGCGATTTTTAGGGTTAACAGGGTCGCATGGTGTTATGCCCTTTAGCTTTACAGAAACCGTACTTGACCGCCTCAAACAAAAAGACCCGTCCATTTCTGCTTTTTTGGATGTCTTTCATCACCGGACTTTGTCGCTGTACTACCGTGCATCGGTAAAATATAGCTTACCCCTCAATTTTGAAAATACGCATCACAAACAACGTAAAGCACAGCAGGCCAGTGACGCGGCATCCACTGTGCTACGCGCCGTAAGCGGGCTAGGTACTAAAGGGCTAGATAACCAGTTAAGTATACCGCCGCAAAGCCTATTATTTTATGCTGGGTTATTCAGCCAAAAAGTACGCAGTGCCACGGGGCTAAAACAACTGCTCAGTGATTACATGCAAGTACCCATTAAAATAGATGAATTTGTCGGGCGCTGGGAAGACATCATCGACGATGTAAGAACAAAACTACCCTGCGCGCAATCGCCCCTTGGACAAAATGTATGCTTAGGACAATCGGCTATGTTGGGTAAAAAAGGATGGGTCGCACAGGGTAAAATCCAAATTATTATTGGCCCTCTTAATGCAAAACAATATTTGCAATTTGCCCCATCGGGAACGGCCCTAAAAGCGGTCAATGAACTTGCGCGCTTTTACCTTGGCTTTGACCACGATTATGACATTACCGTACTGGTCGATAAGAAAGACACGCCACACTCGGTAACGCTATCGTCTAAAACCAAGCCTATTTTAGGCTGGAATATGTGGCTAAGCTCTGGTTCTGGTTCTGGTTCTGGTTCTGGTTCTGGTTCTGGTTCTGGTTCTGGTTCTGGTTCTGGTTCACACTATGGCGCAAGCTCACAAGATAACACCATCGCGATTTCACTCAGCGGACAACCTATAACGCACCTTTAAATTAATCATGCAAAGTAAAGGATAAAACATGATAAGTATTGACCTTAAATCACTTGTAGGACGAATGAACGAACCTTGCCGAATTGCACTAGAAGGTGCCGCAGGCTTATGTTTATCGCGCACACATTACAATGTCGAAGTTGAACACTGGCTGTTAAAACTGCTTGAAATACCCGATAGCGATATTATTGCCATCCTTGAAAAGTTTGAGATTAATTTAGGTTTATTTGCGCAACAACTTAATAAAGAATTAGACCTCATTAAAGCCGGTAATTCGCGTGCACCCGCGCTATCACAAAATATTGTTGATCTCGCTAAAAATGCATGGCTATTAGCCTCTGTTGAGTACGGTCATACCGTCACCACATCGGCACATATTTTATGCGCCCTATTAATGGATGAAAATATTCGTCGCTCGACGGGTATTACCCAAGGCGAGCTTAAAAATATTGCACCAGAATCACTGCGCGATGTTGCCCGCTCCATTGTTGGCACCACAACAGAGTCGGCCAGTTCAGCCAATATTGATGATGCACCGAGTAATGGCAACGGTATAGTTGCCGCCAGCAAGCAACCCTCACTGGACAAATACACCGTTAACCTAACGCAAGCCGCCAAAGAAGGAAAAATAGATGCGGTATTAGGGCGTGATGAGGAAGTCCGACAAATTGTGGACATTTTAATTCGCCGCCGTCAAAACAACCCTATTTTAACCGGTGAAGCGGGCGTAGGTAAAACCGCCGTTGTTGAAGGTTTTGCGCTGCGCATTGCCTCAGGTGACGTCCCTGAGCCACTTCGCGATGTGGCCATACATAGCCTCGATTTAGGCTTACTGCAAGCTGGGGCGAGCGTAAAAGGCGAATTTGAAAACCGACTTAAATCCGTTATTAGCGAAGTAAAAGCATCGCCCTCCCCCATTATCATGTTTATTGATGAAGCCCACACACTGATAGGTGCTGGCGGCAAAGAAGGCCAAGGCGATGCAGCCAACCTATTAAAACCCGCCCTTGCACGGGGTGAACTGCGTACCATTGCAGCTACAACATGGGCCGAATACAAAAAGTATTTTGAGCGCGACCCCGCTTTAACACGTCGTTTTCAAGTCGTTAAAATAGAAGAGCCCAGCGAAGAAAAAGCCATTAACATGATGCGCGCTATTTCGGGCATGCTAAGCCAGCACCACGGCGTCAATATTTTAGATGAAGCCATTTGCGACTCAGTGAAATTATCGAGCCGTTATATTCCCGGCCGTCAGCTACCTGATAAATCGGTATCTCTACTGGATACCGCCTGCGCCCGTGTTGCCCTTAGCCAAAGCGCGACACCCGCGGCCATTGAAGACACACGCCTTCACATAGCGCAAGCCGACGCCACTATGCGTTCACTGGGCCAAGAAAACGCCGCACACGGTAATTATCAACACGAAATAGATACACTAACCGAACAAAAATCACAATTAGAAACACAACTCGAAAAACAGCTCGCCCAGTGGGAGCAAGAAAAAGAACGCGTTAAACAATTACACGTATTACAAAAAACGATCAGCGATGACTTTGATGCGCGTAAAGCGTCAGACAACACATCGGCATCACCTGAAGACGCGCCCAGCGTGCTTAGCGATGACGATTTAGCACAAACAAAATCAAGCTTACATGCGCTGTTTAAAGAACTTGAAGAAATTCAAGGCAAAGAGCCCATGATTCAGGTTAACGTCACAGGCCAAGCCATTGCCGAGGTTGTAGCAAACTGGACGGGCATCCCTGTTGGTAAAATGGTATCAGATGAAATTAACGCAATCATGGCACTCGGCGAGACACTCAATAAACGTGTTATTGGCCAAAGCCATGCACTAGAAGCCATCGCTGAAAGTATCCGTACCTCACGTGCTGGCTTAACCGATCCACGTAAGCCTATTGGTGTGTTTTTTATGGTTGGCTCATCGGGTGTAGGTAAAACAGAAACCGCCTTAGCCCTTGCCGATACTCTTTATGGCGGCGAGCAAAATATCACCACCATCAATATGTCAGAATTCAAAGAAGAGCACAAAGTATCTATGTTACTTGGCTCGCCCCCGGGTTATGTTGGTTACGGTGAAGGCGGCGTGTTAACAGAGGCCGTTAGACGTAAACCATACAGCGTTATCTTGCTTGACGAAATGGAAAAGGCCCACTCAGGTGTGCAAGATATTTTTTATAATCTGTTTGATAAAGGCACTATCAAAGACGGTGAAGGCCGCGATATAGATTTTAGAAACACCGTGATTATCATGACATCCAATGCCGCTGAAGAGCATATACGTGCTATTTGTGCCGCCACACCCGAGAACCGGCCTGAGCCAGAAGCCCTGCTCGATACCTTCAGGCCACAACTGCTTAACTATTTTAAACCAGCATTTTTGGGCCGCACTACGGTGATTCCTTACTACCCATTAGGTGACGAAGACTTAATGAAAATCGGTAAGATCAACATGATCCGTATAGCCAAGCGCGTTCGCAGCCACTACGATGCAGACTTCACCTACGACGACGACGTATTACTGCATATTATTGCACGCTGCCAAGAAGTAGATACCGGCGCACGTAATATTGAAAATATACTCACGCGCTCGATGTTGCCGCAACTCGCATCAGAATGCTTATCTAAATTAGCCAACAGCGAAAATATCGATAAAATTCACGTCATTGTCAATGAAGACGGGCAATTTACCTACGAAATACGTTAGAATAACTGTCTAAATAGTCATTACATAAGCGCTAAACAGTCATCAAAAAAATATCTTTATGCTGGCTAAGCAGACAGGTTCAACACAAAGCATACAATAACGTTGCCACCTTGAATCTGTCATTATGCTGCTAAACAGTTTTTATAATACATAGCGGTTTTTATTTTAATCGCTTTCTTTTTTTATTGGTTTTAAGCGCTACTCACTAAAAGCGTTTAAAGCCCCTCTTTTGTTTCGTACTCAAACCCTATGAAAAAGCTTGTCTATTTATCTGTATTTTACCTTTACACATTAGCTCTCGGTTTTAATACCCATATGGCTTACAGTGCTCCGGATGATTTTAATCAGCAATGGGACGCTGCATCGGCTCAATACCAAAAGCTTACGCAAAAAATATATAAAAGCAGCCCATCACTTGCTCCTGAAACCTGCCTCAAAACAACAGATATTAACACGCTTCTAGATAGTATTGTTGCATCAAAAAACGAACCCCATGCCGCCATAAGTTGCATGGTACAACGTCATGACTTTCTGTTTAAATATTTAGACAATAACGATGTTGCCGATATGGCTTGGTTAGCTTATAAGCATAACGCCGTACTCGCAGGGGATGCCCTATATAATGCCGCAGAACAATCATTTAATAGCTACTCAGCGGCACGCATCAGCTTTCACAAGGCCAAATATTTATTTGAGCGCGAACAATGGAAACAAACCATTACCACATTGCAGTCTTTTAGTATTGAATCAACACTGGCACCACAAGAAGCAGAATATGCCTATTTTATGACAGGCGTTGCCCTCCAGCATTTGGGTCAGCACCGCGATGCTTTAAATGTTTATGACGTGATTGATCCATCATCGCGTTACTATCTAGCCACATTAACGAATAAAGCTGTGGCTAATTTAAAACAAGGTTGGTGGACCGATAGCCAAATCAATATTGATAACGTCATTAAACAGTCCACTAAAAGCAAACACTTTACATTAGTCGATCGCAGTCATTTACTCATGGGGTTTGTGCAAATTCAGCACGAATTTTACCGCGATGCACGTAACAGCTTTCGCGATATTGGTATTAAAAGTCTTTACTTAACACGCGCATTAAGTGGTATGGGCTTAGCCGCCATGCACCAAAAAGATTTTGTTAGCGCACTCAATATTTTTATGTTGCTAAATGATAAAACACCCGTCGATAGCTACGTTCAACAAACGTATATGCTTATCCCGTATGTATATGAAAAATTAGGCCAAACGCGGCTAGCCGAAGCAAAGTACAACGAAGCCAGCGCATTTTATCAGCAACAAATTAACCAAATTGATAGCCTCATCAACTCGCCATCACTGAGTAGCCGCCAAACTGAGGCCATGCTCACTATTTTACAACAAAGTGACGATCAAAAAGCCGCAGGCAAAGACCTATCTCTAATAACGTTGCCGATTAATACACAGCTCGAACATGATTTAAATAACCTAAAAACACTAAAAAATACGTTACAAGAAAATAATGAAAACAGGCATCTCCGTGCATTAAACACACAAATATCAACATACACATCTCTTATTAATAAGCACCAAAAGGTACGCTTACAATCAGCTAAAGCGACCTATCAAACTTACCTTAACCAATGCCAATTTGCATTAGCGCGGTTATATGATGATATTAACTAACGTAAAAAAACCATCGATGACGATACCTTTTAAAACACTTTTACCAATATCATTACTTGCTTTGCTAACAGGCTGCATGGCAACGTCATCTAAACGCGAAACACTTGCCAATATCGATTTTGCCGACAACACCATCTCCGTCTCAGATGAAAAACCAGCGGCTAACCGTAGTCCAGAAGAAATCAAAGCCGCTTACTATCGCTATTTGAATCAAGAAAGCCAAAAAAACAGTAGCCGGCAACAAGCCATGAGCCGCTTAGCACAAATGGAGCTTGAACTCACAAATAAGCTCATACGCGAAAGCGAAGCCGACGATATACAAGCCGATGCGCTTTACAATGCCTCGCTTCAAAAAACAATATCACTGCTAACCACGTCGCTTCGCGATTTTCCAGATGCCAAAGGCAATGATAAATTACTGTATCAACTGGCTCGCACCTATAATCAATTGGGCGATTACAACCAAGAACTCGACACACTCAAACAACTTGCCTCTAAGTTTAAATCTTCACCTTACTATGCTGAAACACAATTTAGATTAGGGGAAGCAGCCTTCGTTAGGCAAGATTACCTGAGTGCAGAAGATGCCTACACCGAAACAATTATCTCACCCAACGCCGATAAATTTGCCGAAAAAGCTTTTTTTAAGCGGGGTTGGACACGCTATAAACAAGAACTTTATATTGAATCAGTCGACGACTACGTCGAGTCTCTGGCACTACAGCGCTTTGGCGATATAGATGCATTAGAGCCCAATCAAAAAACCGTTTTTGATGAATACCTACGTGCCATTGGTTTAGCATTTAGCCATTTAAACGGTGCCGAATCACTGCAATCATATTTTAGTAATGATACGAATTTTAAATACTTGTTTGCCATATACGAGACAGTATCAGACGTATTTTTAAAACAAGAACGCTATACCGATGCCGTCGATACGCTTGAGCAATATATGGCTCAATACCCAAATAAAAAAGACGTACCTAATGCAAAGCTCGCCATCATTAATATTTGGCAAGAAGGCGGGTTTGAAAAACAAGTTCATCAATCGATAGAATCGCTCTACACAAGCTTTAATCCCAACGCACCTTACTGGGAGCAGCCCAAAACAAGTAATCACAAAACCCAAACACTTGAAGCGCTCAAAACCTATATTGCAGAAGAAGGCAAGTTTTACCACGCACAATACCAATCGTCTACAAAATCGAAAGATAAAGCACAACACTTTGCCAAAGCTGAAATATGGTATAACCGATACCTAAAACACTTTGATCAATTTGGTCGCAAAGAAGGTATCTACGCACAATATGCGCAATTGCTTTACAGCGCCAAACAATACGAAAAAGCCTTGCCTTTACTCGAAGTGGCCGCCTTTGACGGTGAGCTAATTCTCGATAAAAACGCAGCGCTTTTAGCGGTTAACACAACAAATAAACTGTACCAAAGTTCAGCCGCAAACCAACCAACTTATTTACCTAAGCTTATTGCGTTTGCCACGCGGTTTATTAACCTTTACCCCAACGATAAAGAAAGCGCTAATTTAGGCATTTATGCAGCCCAAGTCGCCTTTAAACAAAAGCAATACGACGACGTATTACGCATAACACAAGCTTTGCCTAACACCTTATCGAGTAAAAACGCCTATACCATTAACCTGTTAAAAGCGCGTACCTTTTTTGATACCGCGTTTTTTGCAGATGCTGAAAACACCTATGCTGCCATGCTAAATAATAGCGTGAGCCGTGCACAGAAAAAAACCATTGTAGACAACCTTGCTCTGTCTATTTATAAACAAGCCGAAGCAGCAAAAGCACAAGGCGATATTAACCAAACCATTTACCACTTCACCCGTATTTATAAAGCCTCGCCACAATCGAATATTGCCGCCACCGGTTTATACGATGGTATTGCGCTCGCAATGGAAAACGCCGCATGGCAGGATGCTATCACCTTTATTAACGTGTTTAAAAAGCTATACCCTAACCATCAATACAAAAACGACGTCACAAAAAAGCTGTCTGTGGCTTACTTACAATCAGATCAAACCGATAAAGCAGCAGAACAATTTGAGCAAATATCAAGCTTTGAGAAAGACGCCAGTATTCAAATGGCAGCACTCTGGCAAGCTGCCAAACTGTATGATAAAAAAGGGGACAAACAAGGTGCGATTCGGTCTTATCGTAACCTAGCCAACAAACATACCAAACCCTTCGCACAAAATATGGAGGCCATGTATAAACTCACTGAGCTATACGATCAAACTAAAGATAAACAAAAACAAACTTTTTGGCTGCGTAAAATACTTAACAAAGGTATTAATGCCACGCAAACACAAAAAACCGAGCGTACAGACTTTATCAGCGCTGTTAGCACGTTATCGCTAGCTAAATCTGAACATGCTAATTATTCAAAACGTAAACTACGTATGCCACTTAAAGTTAACTTACGCAAAAAGAAAGCATTTATGCAATCGGCTATTAAGCTCTACGGTCAAGCATCTTCATTTGGCTTAGCAGACGTCACTACGCAATCGACTTACGCTATTGGTAAAATATACCAAGACTTTGCAACTGCATTACTTGATTCAGAGCGGCCCTCTAGCCTTAAAGGTGAAGAGCTTGAACAGTATGAAATTTTACTTGAAGATCAGGCCTTTCCCTTTGAAGATAAAGCCATCGAATTTTTTGAAACCAATATCGCACGCTCAAGAGACGGCATATACAATGAATGGCTCAGTAAAAGCCGAGATAACCTAAGTGCACTATTCCCCGTGCGCTACGCCAAACAGCCTAAAATATCGGGGTATATCCAGCAATGAAAAAACATAATTTTAACGGGTTCAAAATCACTGTCATTGCTATATTACTAGCCAGTTGTGCAGGCCAACCCACACAAGACAACACCGCTACAAACAAAGTAGTAACAGAAAAACCGCCTGTTACGGCCTCGGTTGCACTAACATCGGACCAGCAAAACCAATTATTTAAGGCCGTTGACCATCTACAAAACAACGAGATAAAACAAGCGGAACGTATTTTAAAGTCGCTGTTTAAAAAATCAGCCAATAACCAGCATGTTGCGTCAAACTATGCCGTGTTATTGTATAAAACAAATAAAACCCAACAAGCAAAAAAAATTGCACAAACTTTTATGCAAAACACGTTGGCACAAAACTTATTAGGTTTAATCGCTTTAGACGAACAACAAATAAAACAAGCTGAAAATCATTTTTTAACGGCCATAAAACACGATAATAAAAATGCATTGGCCTATTATAATGCAGCTCTCATATACGATACTTATCATCAAAACATTCAACAAGCCGTACGTTTTTATGAAAACTACTTACGTTTATTAGGCACAGAAGACAAAGAAACCCAGCAATGGGTAGAAGAGTTAAAGGCATCATTATAATGAAACAAACTTTAAAGTATTTTGTAGCAAGCTTATTTATATTGTTAACCACTAACCAAGCGCTAAGCGAAGATAAAATAGAGCTTAAAACCATTAAAATTAAAGGTAACAAAGAGCTGCCTAAAATACTCTATGTTGTGCCTTGGCAAGAATCGGGAAAATCAAAAAAGCGTACACAAAAACTTCATCTACATAATTTTTTTGGCGATATCTATGAGCCTATTGCGGTTAAAGCACCCAAAACACGTTTTGATTAATGTATTTCAGCCACATTATATCAAGCACAAAAAAACCGCTTAAAAGCGGTTTTTTTGTGCTACTAGATTTTTACTCATCGCTTAGTTAGACGTTACTTTACTGCCTTTAAGCACAACGTTACCCGAGCCTTTCACATTAATATTTTTACCTTGAATTAAAATGTCCCCATTGCTTTTCATCACAATTTTGGCAGAGCCTGTTTTTAATACAATCTCTTTTTTTGCATCAATTAACACTGTTTCGGCTTTTAGCGCATACGCTTTCTTTACTTCTTCTAAGTGATTTGCGCCTACTTTTTCTTTTCGGTCTTTACCTATTGTCAGTGTCATCATTTTAGCAATGTCTTCACTGTGGTTTTCACTGATATTGATATTGATATTTTTGTTCACATTCAAAGACATATTTTTTCCGATTGTTTCAGTATGGTTATCACCCACTGTAATCGATTTATTTTTGCCAATGGACTCGGTTTGATTTTTACCGACGGTCTTATTTCTATCGTTATCAATATTTGAGTTTTCATTACGAAGAACGTGCTTGGTGCGGTCGTTATCAACCGTAAGAGACTCATTATTTTCAACTTGAGTATCTAAATCTTTTTCGGCGTGCACATATATTTGCTCGCTGCCCTTTTTATCTTCAAAGCGCAACTCGTTATAGTTGCTAGCACCGCCCCCTTTAGTCGATCGGGTTTTAATGCCGCTTTGTGTTTTAGAGGGGTAGACGGGTTTGTTTTTTTCGTTATAAACCGAGCCTGTAACAATCGGCCGATCGGGATCACCATCTAAAAAGCTAACAATCACCTCGTGACCAATACGCGGAATAAACGATGACCCCCACTGCGCGCCGGCCCAAGCTTGCATAACGCGTAAATAACATGAGCTGTACTCGTCTTTTTTACCTTCTCTGTCCCAGTAAAACTGCACTTTAATACGGCCGTATTCATCAATGTAAATCTCTTCGCCAGCGGGGCCGGTCACAATAGCCGATTGCGGGCCGGGCACCACAGGCTTTTGATGAATTTGATACGGCCTAAAATGAATATTGTCTGGGATACAGGCAAACTCGTTGGTATATTCAACGTTTGTTTCGCCACCAAAATGAAAACTATCTACCGCGCGGTGGTACACGGCAATTAAAATGTATGTGCCTTTTTGCTCAGCATTGGGGTGATCGGCTAATGTAAATTTACCCCCTGCGTAAAAGCTTGAACAATCGCTTTTACCTTCGACCTTATCGCGTTCAGATTCTTCTGCATCTAAACGCACTTTAACTGTTTCTATACCGGTATTAAAATCGTATAAACCTGGGTATTCAAAATGCTCAAATTTGTTGTTATCGGCAAATTTACTGTTCGACCCCTGCTGAGGGCGTATTTGCTTTTGCGGCTCTTTAAAATTGTAATCGGCGAGCGCCCAAATACCTTTTTTAAACTGGTAAACGTGCTCCCATTCAGCAATATGTGTTTTGCTCATGGTGCCAGAATGGTAAACCAAGTCTGTTTCTTTACAAGGTTCATAGGCATTTTTCTGATCAACAATAACCAATTGATGCTTAGTTTTAGTGTGTACAAAATAATAAGCGATGCCTTCTTCTTCTAAAAGACGCGATACAAAATTAAGATCACTTTCGTTATGCTGCACACAATACTCACGCTTTGTGCCGCCTTTGGCTCTAAAGTCAAAGTCGTTAAAGCCTAAATCTCTAAAAATCTCACTAACTATTTCTTTTGTGTTTTTCTCTTGGAATATACGGTGATTATTTGTTTGAGATAAAAACCATAACCAAGGCACAATGGTAATTTGGTACTGGCGCTTACTGTGTTCTATCATACCGCCCATAGCAAAACTTTTTACGCAGCCATGAAAAACGCGCTGATGCTCGTTATTAAGAGTCATGCTGCCTGTTTTACCAATAATAGACTCGGGCTTAATATCGAGATTTTCAGAAATAACATCGATAGTAAATTCAAATAAACCAGATACCAATTCACTGCCGCTAAACGCCGTGGCTAAGAATGTATCGTCACCTAATGAAAAGTCAGAAATGGCAATAAAACGATTTTTTTGAGAAAGCTGAGCCATGCAATGTGAGTCCTGTCGCGAGCTTCGCTAGAAGGGAAATAAATAGACTTGCCTTATCATATTAACCATGAAATAGAGCGCTAATAGATAAAAGACAAAAAAAGGGCTGAGAGTAAACTCTCAACCCAGCAACAGACTTAAAGTACTGTTGTTTTCTCAACGTTATAACCAACACGTTGTGGTGATGCTTGTGCATTACCAGAATCGAAGTCGCTAAAGCTGATAAGTACTTCTGTGTAGTTAAGTGTAAACACTTCTACAGCTTGGTCAGTACCTTGAGCGCTAACGTTATAGCTGCTTACCATGGCATTTTTAAGCGTGTATTCCATGAATACTTCATCGCCTTTAGAACCCGTTTGTACAAACTTAATGATAACTTGCTTACCTTGTGAGCCTTTACCGCCACCAACTGAATCTTTAAAAAGTTCAGTAGCAGAGTTGTCCGCTAATTTAGTAAGTGTAATTTCACTTAAAGTTGGGTTGTCTGATTCGCGGTTACTTGTGCTACCGGTAGTCATGCTTAGGTTACGAGAAACACCAAAGTTAAAGCTCTCTGCTTTGTAGTGATCCTTAAAGCCTTCAGCTGTAACATTTCCTTTAATTCCATCGTGTAAAACATAAATTTGCATCTATCTTATCTCCTATGATGTTAGATAGTAACTCTAAAAAAACCGTTTTAGTCACCTAAAACAGCAAAATAAAAAGGTAGAACTGTTTAAACATAGAGTAAAGAGGTTAAGCAACCGCTAAACCAACAACTGTTTAAAGTAGTGCAACCTTGCACAAGACGAACGTAAATGCCTGTCATGTATACAAGGCAGCTCTGTTTGATATGGCCAACGAATAATACAAGACTTACTACTATTTATCCATACGACATAACGACTAAAAAACAACATTGTGAAGGCATCTGATTTATAGTGGCATGTTTTATAACAATTCTCTATATTGCCTTATTTTACTTTAAAGCCGTACTTTGCGCATGCAAGCAATACCTTGAGCAGCCAATGACAAAAAGATTAAATATAAGTTCCTTGCGGTACTGTTATCTTAATCCATTTTCACAGTTCTTTATCATAGTATTTTTATCAAAAATGCTTTGATTAAAAAACGCCTGACATAAAAAATGTCTGCCTAAAAGAAGTTAGTTACAAGTATTTTGCATATGCTCGCGGTGTACTTTTATGGCACGCACATAACTTATTGTGTCTATCCACATGGGTTTACGGCGCACAAGTTGCAATGGGTGGTTACGGTAATCAAGGGGGCTGTGTATATCGCCAGCGGTTTTAAACCAGCCTTCTTTTACTTGGGAGCCCCTGATTAACCTCGTAGCGTCTCTGCGAGACCTAGAGCGGTTAATGGCTAGGCGTCTTTTGCAGCTAATGGCCGTAGCCCTTAGCAAAAATGACCCGTAGCTCTTGGCAAAATAATAATAACGCAAGTGACTGCTCTAGGCTGCCCCTTTGGGGCCGCGGTAGCCGCCGCCTGTATCTGAATGCACGCCGCACAAAAAATACTCTTTGCCTTTGCCACAAGCCTTTGATACAAGCCTTAGCCGCGCTAATATCCGTCAGCGAAAACAACCACGATACTCTTCAGATGACGCTAAATGGTAAGTAAACCGTGCTTGTTTAACTTCGTCTAGCTTAAGCTTTTCTACATCCGACAGTAATGCAAAATTATGCGCCGATACGGTATCGAATAAACTGGCAAAATCGATAATTATTTTTGCTTGGCTGGTATCAATATCGCAGTGATTAGAAATATGCTTGGTTAAACTTGGCGTTTCAACCACCTTTGACTTTATTTTTTTACCATTTCGCATTGAAAAAACGGAAATAAGCGTGCGTTTACCGGTTTGCATATAATCAATAAACGTTCTGGCCGTGGCCGCGCCACGGCTAAACCCAAATACATCAATCACGATTTCTTCTATAAAGAAATCGCCTCCTTTCATCCCCTTTTCTTTGAGATATTCATAAAACCAATCTTGTATTTTATCGCGCGCTGCATTCATTTTGGCGTACAAGCCAGTCACGCCCTTTACATGATCATACCCGCTAGGCCTGAATCGAGAGCTAACTTTGGTTTGGGTGGCCTATGTCTATTTGCTCGACCAGGGTTCTTGGCTTTGGATTTGTCGTATGCGTCTAAATCTTCTTTATAACGTGTACTTACAGCAAGTAAATCTTGAGTACCCACAACTTCAATATAAAACGACTGGTTAATATCGTGCTCGGCGGTGGCTTTAAAATGCTCTTGTAGGTAGACAAAAATCGAGTATTCGCCTTCGTAACTTGCTCTTGGGTTTGGCTACCTTTGGGGATGCCCTTTTTTTGCTTGATCGCCAACTTGTAGTATGTTTGCTCGCTGGCGTTTAGATGCTCTTCACTGGCACGGGTGTACCTTTTGCGCTGGCGATGTTGGCGCGGTTATTACCTGTGCCATCAAAAAATACCGATAGCCGCATTTTTAAGGGCTTTTCATCTTGCTCCTTGGGCGGCTCTTTTTTGTTTTCTTGGGGTTTTCGGGATAAACGCGCTTTCGCCGAATTGGCTCATAATACATCCTTTTAGGTGAGACGCTTTTGATTAGTATTAATGTAAACGTGAGTGTCAGGCCAATTAAGTTAAGGCTATGCAATTAAAGTAATACTATCTGGCCTCCATCATCTAACTTAAACAAGGTAATTAAAACAAGCTAACTTAAACAACAAAATTAAAAAACCCAGCTACGGCAGTTAGGTTGCCGTGGTTAATATATAAGCTGCACGCCATCTGCCAACAACATTAAACTGGATGCTCCACACTGCAAAACAATACTTTGTTCACCGCGAATAACCGCATGCGCCTGCGCGCCCTGCTGATTAAAAAAGGCGTATTCTTCTGCGCTTGTTTCGTCAACATTATCAGCACCGCTAACACAATCAAACTCATCAAACGGCTCGATATCGTCACCCATATGGTTATCCAAGCTTTGCGCCAGTGCGCTATCTACAGGCTCTTGTTGTGCGCTTTTTGCTTGCGGGCTTTGAGTATGTTCAATAGCTTCATCTAACAACGAGTGGGCTTCCAGCTCGGCCGGCTGGGTGGGCATCACCACACCTGTTATCACAAGCTGATTATGCGTATGTATTTCAATACACGTGACTAACTGGCCAATATGTTCTGGGGTAAAGGTGGTACTAGCAGTGGCGTAATACGTAGTCAGCGCGTTCGACAATGCAGGAATACTCACGGGCGTTAAGCCATCGGCAAGGGTGGCACCCAGCACCGTGGCAATAGCAACCTGCCCCTGCGGAATAAGCACATTGTTTGAGGTATTTAACGGCGTCAAAGCGTTATTGCACCGCTGTATTATTTTTAGGGCCATATCGATAATGCCCTGTGATGGTGTAGTCAAATAACATATCGTTTAATTTGGGGCCAAAACCAATATTATGCACAATAAGTGGGTGGCCGGTTTTAGATGAGATTTTGTTGGTCACAATACCAACATGTGGGGCATTATGGGGGAGCATCCACGTGACAATATCACCGGGCAAGTAGCTTTTTGGGTCAGTGCTTTTAGGTAAAGTTATACCGTGGCGGGTAAAAAAAGCCTGCAAATTAGGCACCCTGCGGTGGTCGATATTTTTATCGGGCCGGTTTAAACCCCAAATACGCTTAGACGGATAGCGCTCAAAGGCCGTGCGCATATCTTCATGCACCAAACGCTGCAAATCGATATTTAACGCGCGGTAAGTGCGAATAACCACATCGGTACACACGCCCATATAAGCAGGCACATCGCCGTTTGGGTAATCAATCGCTACATACTTGCCATTATAAATAACCGTATGCTCGGTACGTTCTAATGCCGCACTCACCAACCGCTCGTTAAACGTATTGCCCCAGCCAACAACAGGGTAGCATGCTAACAAAAACCACCACCCGACTAAAAAACAACGCCAAAATTTTTTACAAAGCCACATAACCAAACACTCCTTTTGCATCCTTACATTGTTAATGCACAGTATTATACGCATCCATACTCTAGTCTAACCCCAGTCTAACCCCCTACATTCACCGATGTAACACTCACACTTGCCCGAACGTACTTTATTTTAAACCATGAATTAAAGCCATACATCAAGTTATAATCGCTGTAATTTAAGCGCTATATCAGAGGTAAAACTGGGCAATATTAACGAGCAACCCTGCGGGGTGACATCGCATATAAACGTGTACGATGGCATATTTTGTCCTGTCCATGTATTAAAAGGGTTCACCTGATACTCTCCAGCCGCTAAGCCACCAAGCCTTAATGTCACATTACTACGCTCTGCACGCTGCGCACGAATAGTATCAATGCCCTGCCCTTTATGCGTGGTATCTAAACCCCAAATAATAGTGCCGCTATTGGATGTTAAACCCCAAGCACTTATCAACTGCCCATTTGTATCAATGCTTAACGGTGTAGGGTCCCACACCACTAAGGGGACATCCTGTATAAAAACCGAAAAAAAGCGCATGTGATTTTTCATATCGGTTGTCATCACACCCCAATCAAAAAAATCATTCCACTCGGCGGGTGTCATCGCCGCCCCGCTCACTAGACCAGCCCACAACGCATTATGGAATAACTCGGGGTAATCACTGCTCGCTGTGGTGTTATTGAGCACACCATACTCGCCAATCCAATTGGGTTTTTCTTCTAACAGCCACATATCGGCCGTGTAGCCAGCAATCACCTCAGCAGTCTCTATAACTAACCCTGGTGCTAACGTTTGGTTGCTTCTGTTGGAAGAAAGTAAATCTTCATAAATATGCACTTGCGGAATATCCATCGCGGCGTGCCCTCTATCCCATGTGACATCACCCGACATACTCGCAGTTGTTGGGTGGTGGTACGGGTCGTTATCAATAAAATATTGATTCATCCTCTCGTGCCAAATATTGGTATTTTCATGCGAGTTAGTACCATTAATTTCAGACACAGTTTGCCACATCGCAATAGAAGGGCTGTAGCCCCAACGTGCAATCGTGTAACGGTATAAATTCTTTTGCCATTCCCATGCTTCAGCATTGGTAAAAAAATCAAAAGCAGACGTTAAATCGCTAAAACCGTTTGAGCCAAACCAGTTACCAGGCCCCCAAGGGTGGCTTTCGCCCCGTAGTTGGTTGTGATCCCAAAGGGTGTAAACCATATGGAGGTTTTCAGCATCAAAACGCGCAACAAACGTGTCCATAGTTAACAAATTACTTACATCATAACTATCAAAATTATCTTCGACAGGCGAGAAATAAAAATAGGGCCAATAAACAATATAATTTTCATTGGCTTCACGCATGTCATCAACCACAAAATCTAAATTACGGGTAATGTTGTTATTAAATGAAACGGCAAACGCATCGGCATGGCCCACCCCATAAAAGGGTGTACCATCTTTGTAAGCAAGGTAGCGCTGGCTATAATCGGGGTTTACTTGATCGCCGGGGAGTAACCAACCCCTTAAATCAGAATCCCCCACCATCACGCGGCCAGCAAAAGGCGCGCTTAGCCCACGGGTATCTTGCGCAGTAATATTGTATTGCCATTCACCCGCCGACGGCGGCAAAAAACGAATCAGCCAACGGCTTTGGGCATCCCAGAACCCAGGAACCGCCATTTGCTCGCCGTTAGGGCCAATAAAATTAGCCATTAAATCGATTTCACGTAAATCAAAAGGATTGTTAAAATCAGCCGTAAGCGTTACATCCAACTCTAATAAGTCGTATTTTTGTACATCAGGCGTAATCACCCGCGCATCACTAACAAGCGTACGTAAAACCGATGGCTGATTTGGATTAGTGCTGCTATTAGGGTTAGCACCGTTATTGGCATTAGTATCGGTAATAACCGCAGGTTGGCCTTGATTAAGCAGAGGAGTCTCTACGGAAGTAGCGTCACCAGAAGAACCCCCGCACCCCACTAAAATTAAAGAAACACTACACACTGCCATAAATAGTTTCATCATTGCCACAATCCATAAAAGTTAGATTTTTAATATAACTTGAATTCAAGTATTAAGTGCAATCATTATGAAGCCACCAGAGCTTCTGATTGCCCCGTAAATAATTCATGAGGGGTTTTATACCCTCTTGTTTTTCTTGGCCTATGATTGAGCTTATCAACTGCCGCTTGTATTTCTGCTTCACTTAGCGCCATAAAGTCAGTTCCCTTGGGGAAGAAGCGTC
>CAKZUG010000125.1 GCA_937920545.1 uncultured Saccharophagus sp. | reverse complement strand
AAATTTATAACGAGCCTTTAGATGATTCATCGTGGAAACGTGACGTAAAGCCCTATGCTGAACGAGTGATTGCCGCAATACGTAAGATCGATCCAGATAACCTCATTATTGTGGGCTCACCTACATGGTCGCAAGATGTTGATACTGCGGCTAAAGATCCTATTGCAGATAAAAACTTAGCATATACATTGCATTTTTATGCGGGCTCACACGGTCAAAAAATACGCGACAAAGCAAAGGTTGCTTTAGATATTGGCGTGCCTTTATTTGTAACAGAGTGGGGTATGACACCTGCAAGCGGTGATGGCGGGTTAGATATCAGGGAGACAGATATTTGGATGGCGTTTTTAAAAGAGCATAATATTAGTCATGCAGTATGGTCGATATCTGATTTTGAAGGGTCGTCTATTTTTAATCCAGATGTTGCTATTGATGGCAGTTGGGGTGACGCTGATCTATCTAAAGGTGGCAGAAAAGTAAAAGATATTATCACCAATTGGTAATATTTTAATGCTAATTATTTTTATATAAGGCTATGATTTTTTTGTGATCCATTTTTTATGATTGCTTTAAAATTTTAATGTAATACCTTATGTATAGATAACATGTTAACCTTATAGTTATTAAGTATTGTTTTTAAATAATATGTGATGTTTATTTTTTTTTGTACGTTTATTAAATAAGTAAAAATATGTAATTACATATTTTTACTTAAATTTATGCCTTATACAAAAAGAGACTTACTATGAAAATAAAACAATTATGCTTAGCGCTTGCATTAATTAATGCTCCGCTAGCAATGGCACAACAAACAACAAATCCTGCTTTATCAAACACATCAGAACCAACCGTTATTGGCGTACTTACACGAGGCGGCCCCGATGGTTCTATTGTTCGACAAACAGACCGTGATGACGGTACATCGATACAAGTAACAACCTTTCCAGACGGTACGACAACAACTGAAGTTGTTGAAACACCGGCTATCGACCCTGCTGTATTAGCTCGAAGAGCAGCGTTAGAAGAAGAAGAACGTTTGAATGGATTAACGCCTATCGTTAATCTCAGCAGCATACGTGAAAGTGTTAACCCCAGTGATGGCGTTCGAGTAAGGCAAGCCTCTTTTGATGATGGTTCGCGCACAGTAGAGCGAATTACACCAGACGGATTTCGTACATTAACAACAACATTCCAAGATGGCAGTGAAGCTGTTACGACACGTGATCTTGATGGTGTTGTCACAGTACGTGATGCAAACGGTGTTATTGATTCAACACCTTTTGTTACACCAGCAGAAGTAGCAGCACAAGCTGACGCTGATCGTTTAGCTCAAATTGCCGCTGATCGTGCAGCACGTGACGCTGCAAGTGCCGAGCGCACAGCTATATTTAGAGCCGAAAATGGTTTTGATGATGGCCCTAGCCGTCCAAACGTAACCACTAACCCTCCTACTCAAGCGCCTGTTGAAGTTGAAGTTGAAGTTGAAGTTGAAGTTGAAGTTGAAACTGAAGCTGAGGTTGAAGACGCAGACAGCAACGCTGCTGACGCTGACACCAGCCCGCAAGACGATGCGTCAACACGCCTCGTAGGTGGTGGTGCAGACACTAGCCTGTCTTGTGGTGTAGGCCAATTTATAGTA
Organism: uncultured Saccharophagus sp.; assembly: GCA_937920545.1. Taxonomy (GTDB): domain Bacteria; phylum Pseudomonadota; class Gammaproteobacteria; order Pseudomonadales; family Cellvibrionaceae; genus Saccharophagus. The sequence goes on along the minus strand of CAKZUG010000125.1, from coordinate 28,833 downwards.
AGAATCAATACTGACCCGTTAGCTAACTGTACTGGTGATCAAGTATTGCTTGTTGATGGCGAGCAAGAAACAACTCAGCTTGACTTTGTTGGTTCATTTGAAGATGCAATTCCATTAGCGCCAGGAAGCCAAGCACGCCTTACCGTGACTTATAGTTGTGAAACAAACTCTGGTAGCTCTAGCCGTTCACAGAGCACATCAACCAATTCTGGTTGTATCGATAATTCCGCTGATGTCGTGCCTAGCTCAGAAGATGTTGCTGAGTTAGATCGATCTATTGGTGATCTACTCGTTAGGCTTGATTCAGAAGTAGAGAGAATTGAAGATGGCGAGAGACGAGGCCAATCTGAGCGATTCAAAGAACTTCGCATCGATTCAGCTAAGCGAAGCCTTGGAAGACGATTAGATAATATCGTGCGCTCATTTCAAGATCGTGTATCACCAGAAGAGTTAGATGCTCAAGTGCAGATGTTTGAACAAGCACAAGAGCTTGCTTTTTCACAGTTATAAATAGCAGTATTTATTATAGCTGGAGGCCGCATTAGCGGCCTTTCAGCTATATGGCATGCTAGGGAACCTCTGATTAACCTCGCGGCATCTCTGGCTTTCAGAAAGTTTTCCTGTTTCGGCGGCAGAGAAAGGCGGGCTGGTTGCCCTCCGAGCGAAGTTAACGCAGACAGGCTCCCTATTCTTGAGCGCTTTCTGAAAGCCCCAAAGAGCGCGGCCTAGAGCAGTCACTTGCGTTGTTGTCATTTTTGCTAAAGGCTATTTTTTGCTAAGGGCTACGGCCATTAGCTGTAAAAGACGCCTAGCCATTAACCGCTCTAGGTCACGCAGAGACGCTACGAGGTTAATTAGAGGCTCCCTAGCCCTAGCCAATTTACCATTACTTAATGGTTGTGACTTTAACGCTTCTTTATTGTTGTGCCGCCCTTCCAAGACGGCTTTATTTAAACACGCCTAGATTCCCTCAGCGATTAATTAAATCATGCATAGGTTTCCTGTCGCGCTCAAGCGCGTAATGCGTTAACCTGCGCGCTTATATTTGTACCTACAGCGACGCCATTATGCCTAATTTAAAAAACTTTAAACTCCCCAAACGCAAAAAACAAAACCGACAAGCCACTGCTAGCTCGATATTTAATGCAACCGTAAAAGATATGGCCAGCGATGGCCGTGGCGTAGTCGCCGACCCCACAGGTATTGTGTATTTTGTGCGGGGCGTATGGCTAGGTGAAACAGGTGAGTTTGAAATAACCGATACACAAAGCCACCCGCCGCAGGCAAAGCTAGTAACATTAACCGAAGCGTCGACGCAGCGTGTGACCCCTAAGTGCGCGCATTTTGGTTTAACAGCCAATGATTGCGGCGGGTGCAGCTGGCAATTTATGGCGTACGAGGCGCAGCTAGCCGAGAAAAAGCGCCACATACAAGAGACACTTAGCGCAGTACTAAAACGCCCCGTTAAGAAGCTGCCCGTGCACGATGTGATTCCATCGCCCAGCGAATACGGTTACCGCAACCGCGCCCAACTAAAAACCGACGGCAAAGAAATAGGCTTTTTAGCCCATAAAAGCAGTGACTTAATTAAGGTTATGCAATGCCCCGTTGTTGTTCCTGCTATACAAACACAACTAGATACACTGCGTGAAGGCCTGCCTTACAACCGCTGGCTGCCTACCAAAAAGAACCCACTAACAACGCTGAATATTGATGAAACAACCTCGGTTGAAAGCATTAAAGTAAACGAGCGATTACCGTTTAAGCAAGGCAACACCACGCAAAATGACTATATGCAGCAATGGCTTGCTAATACTCTTGTTAATACTCTTAATAAGAGCGGCAAGGTGCCTTTAAGTGTGGAATTATTTTGTGGCTCGGGTAATTTTACATCGCTTTTAGCGCAGCATAGCGAACAAGTACTGGCCTTTGAAGGCGATAGCGATGCTGTTAAATTTGTAGCATCGCAAGCGGGTTTATCTAACGTAACAGCACAATGCCTCGATTTATATACCCAGCAAGGTATAGAAAGAGCCGGCTTTGTGGCTAATAAAGCTGAAGTATTAGTACTTGACCCGCCAAGGGCGGGTTTTAAGTTTGCCAAAGAGTTCGTGCATAAAGCACGTGCATTAAAAACCATTGTGTATATATCGTGCGACGTAGCAACGTTTACCCGCGACGCGGCTATTTTGTGTGAAAACGGTTTCGATATTAATACAATACAGCCTGTTGATCAGTTCCCGCAAACGCCGCATGTTGAAGTGTTGGCGGTATTTACTAAAAGCGCTTAACAATACAGACACTACTGAAACAGTTGAAAAGAATTCCCTTGAGTATGATGCATGCTGTCAATATATCCCTATACGCTCTGCGTCGGCACCCTGCCTCCGATGGCCTCATACCCAAGGGGATTCTTTCTTGGTGTCTTGTTAATAAGTTAAATTCGGTGAGTTTGGGCAATAAGTGCATGTGAGATTTTTTATGTGATTTTTATATATGAGTGTTCATATATCGCTGAGTATTACCGATAAAGTGTTTGCTTAAACTTATATAAAAACCAGATAAAAACCAGACACAAAAAAGGCCGTTAAATACTGTATTTAACGGCCTTTTTTGTGTCTATCTATTTAATGTACTAGCTTGTTAATGTACTAGCTTGTGGCATTCATATTAATGATTAAACGGGCAGCGCTTAAAATTTTCTTGGCGCTCTAGTGGGTCTGTCTCGGGTGTGGTTTCCCAGCCTTGAATATTTTCTAATACAAGTTGCTCGATAAAATCGATATGTGCATCAGTCGCATTGAGTGCGGGAATATATTCAAAACGCTCGCCGCCGTTTTCCATAAAGTATTCGCGGTTTTCTTCGTCTATTTCTTCAATCGTTTCTAAGCAATCAGATGAAAATCCTGGGCATACTACCTGTACCGATTTAACGCCTTTTTTGGGTAAGCCCATTAACGTTTTATCGGTGTAAGGTTGTAGCCATGTGGCTTTACCAAAGCGTGACTGGAAGGTTGTCATAAAGGCGTCTTCGGGTAGCTCAAGCTCTTGTGCAATTAAACGGGTGGTGGCGCGGCATTGGCAGTGATAAGGATCGCCGTCGTGTAAGTATTTAAGGGGCACGCCGTGATAAGACAAAACGAGTTTATCGGCTTTACCGTGCTTATCCCAATGATCGCGAATACTCTGTGCCACGGTTTTTATAAACACAGGGTGATGGTGATAATGGTTAATAAAACGCAGCTCGGGTAGCCAGCGGCGCTCGGTAAAATCGTGCGCGATGGCGTCAAAGGTCGAGCCCGTTGTGCTGCCTGAATATTGTGGGTATAGCGGCAAAACACATAATTTGCGCGCGCCTTTATTGAGTAAATCGCTAATACGGTTACTCACAGAGGGGTTGCCATAACGCATCGCAAAATCAACCAACACTTTATCGCCAAAGCGCTTTTGTAAGCGCTCACGTAACTTGTCGGCTTGATCTTGAGTGTGGTACATCAAGGGTGAGCCACGCTCCGTCCACACGGTGGCATAGGCTTTGGCTGAGCGCGCAGGGCGAATGCGTAAAATAATACCGTGTAGAATAATCATCCACAAAAAACGGGGGATCTCCACCACGCGCCTGTCGGCTAAAAACTGCGCTAAATAGGTACGCAATGCTTTAGGTGTTGCCGCTTCGGGTGTGCCTAAGTTGGTCAGCAGAATGGCAAATTTATCGGGGTCGTCGTGTTGGTATTGTTGTTTTTCGAAGCGGGATTTCATAATAGTCCAGTTTTGATGTGTTTATCGTAAGCGTGCTGTAATTACGTTATCTATTATAAATTGTATTGCTGGTGCTGGGTTTGAATGCGGCTAATTATTTTATCTGCTTTTTTATGGGTTCACCCGCACGCATGCGGGCTTGTTAATATGCTTGTTGTAGCGTCATTCATTATGAAAATAGGCTATGTAGATAAATTGCATAAATAGGTTACGATGCCATAAAAGCGCATTCATATGCGCTAGTCAGGCGTGCCTAATAAAAATGTTTGACTGGGGTCAACCAGTAATCGATCACCCATGGCCTCTCTGCCTAGCAGCATTAAAAATTTCATATCGGCACGGTTGGTTAATGTGACTAAAATAGACCATTGTTGCTCGCCAAGTTGCAGCGTGGTTTTAATGACATAACGCAGTTGCGCAGTGCCGTTAGATGATTTTATTGAGCGTAGGTCATACAATATTGCTTCGCAGGTTTGCACTTCATTAACATGGTAGGCATCGGGGTGAATGTCAAACCGCAGCCAAGGTTTACCCTCTTTTTTAAATTTTTCGATATTATCAACATGCAGTGAAGACGTTGCCGCGCCAGTATCAATACGTGTATGTAAATCAAAAATATGTAGATCGGGTAAATGGCAAGACTCTATACTGCCCACAATATTTTTTTTAGGTTGAGTTAACGTATCCGTTTTCATAAAATTAAACCTGCGTTGTTATGCATTAATATTTTATAACTGGCTTAAATAAAATTTAAAACAATAAAATACTTTTTAATTCACCTCGGGGGTGGATTCAGTTGGTAATAAAATATCTTGCATTAAATCAATGTTCTCAACAATTTCATCGTCTTCTTCTGTAAAGTATGCAATATGAAACATGGCATCACCTTGCTGTACCAGCGGTATATTTTGTTTGCCAATAATAATACCTTGCTTGTGCGCGCGCACCTCGCCAAACACATCGCCTAATGGGCTGCCTATTACGGCGAGTACATCATCTTTTGCGACTTGGTCGCCCAGTTGTTTAAGGTTGGTTACAATGCCGCTTTGTGTGGCTCTTACCCAGCTGCTAGTATTGGCAATAAACAATTTGAGTGCGTTTTTTTTAGGCTCTTTTGTTGATTTTTTACGCGGTGACATCATGCCTAAATGTATAAGCACATTATTAATGCCGCGTACGCCAGCGCGAATAGATAGCTCGTCAAAGCGTAAAGCTTGGCCAGCTTCATATAATAAAATACGGGTATCCGATTCAACTGCAGCTTGACGCAATGAGCCATCACGTAAGTTCGCATTCAGTAATACAGGTACACCAAATGCTTTGGCTAGTTCTAATGTTTCAGTATCTTTTAAGTTGGCGCGTATTTGTGGCAAGTTAGAGCGGTGAAGGGCTCCTGTATGCAAATCGATACCGTAATCGCAGTGGTCGACAATTTCGCTCAAAAAATGATGCGCCACAATACCCGCTAACGAACCTTTAGGTGAGCCGGGAAAGCAACGGTTTAAATCACGGCGGTCTGGCATATAGCGTGTTTGGTTGAGCACGCCGTAAACATTCACCATCGGGACTAAAATAAGTGTGCCGTGTGTGATGCGTAAACTTTTTTGTTTGATTAATCGCCTTACAATTTCAATACCGTTTAATTCATCGCCGTGTACAGCGGCCGACACAAATACTGTGGGCCCGGATTTTTTTGCACGTATAACATGCACAGGCATAGAAATATCGGTATCGGTATATAGCCTTACAACAGGTAAATCAATTTGCTGTGTTGTGCCCGGCTTTATAGTATGGCCGCCAATAGTTAACACGTTATTTTTTTCTGTTGATGAAGTCATTAATATATCAACCTTTGCCGCGTGTTTTATTGTTAAACGGCTTAGCTTTATTTTCAATAAACTCAATAACTAATGCGGCGATGTCTTTTTCTGTTGCCTGCTCGATACCTTCTAAGCCTGGTGATGAGTTCACCTCCATTACAACAGGGCCGTTTGCCGATTGAAGTATATCGACACCGCATACATTTAAGCCCATCACTTTTGCTGCATTAACGGCGGTTGCGCGCTCTTCTTTTGAGAGTTTAATCAGTGTGGCCGAACCCCCACGGTGTAAGTTCGAGCGAAACTCGCCCTCAGCACCTTGGCGCTTCATTGCGGCGACCACTTTGTTGCCCACAATAAAGCAGCGTATATCAGCGCCGCCGGCTTCTTTAATAAATTCTTGCACTAAAATATTGGCGCGCAAACCCATAAAGGCTTCCATAATGCTTTCGGCTGCTTTATCGGTATCGGCAAGTACAACGCCAATACCTTGTGTGCCCTCCAATAATTTAATCACCACAGGCGCACCGCCCACGGTTTTAATGACATCTTTAATGTTGTCGGCTTTGCTGGCAAAACCTGTGCGGGGTAAACCAACACCTTCGCGTGACATAAGCTGTAGCGAGCGTAATTTATCGCGTGATCGGCTAATAGCGACCGATTCATTCACGCAAAAAGCGCCCATCATCTCAAATTGCCTTACAACTGCTGTGCCGTAAAATGTAATAGATGCTCCAATGCGGGGAATCACGGCATCGTATTGGGGTAGCTCTTCGCCATGGTAACGCACTGCGGGACGGCTTTTGGTAATATCCATGTAGCAATGTAGCGTGTCAATAATATCAACAGTATGGCCACGTGCTTCGCCTGCTTCTTTTAAACGGCGAGTAGAGTAAAGCTTAGGGTTACGCGATAAGACGGCAATTTTCATACGATGGCCTCGGCGCAGTGCGCCATAAAAGAAAAAATGCAAAAGGAAACATCCACAGAGGTGTTGTATATAGAAACGAGTAAAGTAATCGCGCGCAATATAGGGTTATGTGAATGCTAAGTAAAGAAAAATATAGTGAAAAAATCCAAATAATAAAACGGCGTCAAATATTTTTTTTGTACGTGTTTAAATACGTTTTATCACCCAGGATATTTCTTTTTATGCTCTCTAGGGAACCTCTGATTAACCTCGTAGCGTCTCCGTGAGACCTAGAGCGGTTAATTGCTAGGCGTCTTTAGCAGCTAATTTTGGGGCTTTCAGAAAGTGCTCAAGTACTACTCTCAAGTACTACTCTCAAGTTCTAGGGAAGCTGTCTGCGTTGCCTTCGCTCGGTGGGCAACAGCCCGCCTTTCTCGGTCGCCTAAACAGGAAAACTTTCTGAAATCCAGAGATGCCGAGAGGTGAATCAGAGGTGAATCAGAGGTGCCCTAAAGTATCATACGCAGTTTAAGGATTGAGTGAGTGCATGAGTTAAAGCCCTCCCTATACTTTTTATATGAAAAGTATAGGGAGGGCTGAGGAAGTCAGAATATTAAAATGTTAAAACAACTTTTACCGAGCTATCAACGTCTTCTTTTTTAAGGTACCCAATGCTATTAGGGTTTGATGCTATCGATGATTTTAGACTTTCGGATGTGTTTTTTTCTGCCGGTGGGCTGCCTTTTCCAGTGAAGATAATTTTTGACCAATATGTTTTCATTTGTTTCGCGTTTTTATTTAAAATTCCGCTTTCAAATGTTTCTCTTTCAGGTCTATCGGTGGATAAATTAAAGGGGGCAATCTTTTTACCACTAGAAAATGATTTTGTTTTACCTAAAAATATTTTTTTTACATCGTCTTTGTTTAAATCTTGCGTGTTACTTGGGTGTACAACAACAGCTATTTCAGAAAAAGCGATATGGCTTATTGCTAAAATAATAGAAGCTGCCGTTATTTTAAACGTCATATTTTTCATTTTATTAAACATGCTAGCTCCTTAAAATACAGTGACAACGCCAAAACGGAATAGGGTGTTTTGTACATCTGTGACAGTTCGATCAAGTGCAATAATATCGGCTTTAAATGCTGCCGACTCATGAAAATCCCACCTTAATCCAAGGGTGATCGTTTCTGTTTCTGAGTTTTTAAAGCTATTTGCAATAAACGCCAATGTACGGCCTGTTCCTTCAAGGTCGGTACCGTTTAAGATATTTAAAAAGCTGGTATCTTGTGTATCAATAGAGTCTTGCGAGACCGTAAGGTGGGGTGTGAAGTCACCAAAGCGTTTAGCTAAACTAATATACCAAGAATCTTTTTTGGTCAGTAGCAAGCTTCCGTCAAATTGTAAGCTTATAAATTCTGATGCGATTGAGAAGTTACCGTTATCATAAATGCCGCCAATCACAAAAAATTCGACCTGATCATCATCGTCAACAGTATGATCTGACAATGTCATTATTTCGATTTCTTTTGCTTGTTCAGCCGTGATACCTGCGTCGGCGGCACCATTATTAATGGTATCGGTAAAGCTATCAAAGCCTAAACCAAAAGACTGACTGCTCACGCCATAATTAAGGTGTGTCTTGAATGAACCTATTTCACCTGTCCAATGGATATTGACTAAGTCGGGGTATTCAAATTCAAAATTATCATTAGGTGTATTAGATGCATGGCCCATTGTGATGTGCCATATGGATTCAAGGTCGCCAATATAGTGTGAGTACAGCGCACTGATGCCGTTAACTGTATCAAAGGGCGCACCATAGATTAATTCAGGTGGGTTAATCCAATTGTAAGTGTAACCTACATTAATAAATTCAGAGTAAGCGTAAAAAGGTACGCGTTGGCGTCCGGCTAAAAAGCTTAAGTTGTCGGTGGCTTGATATTTAAGATAAGCCCACGATATTTCGGCATTCCAACTGGTTTCTCCGCGTGCTAATACTTGCAAGCCCGCTGTTAATTTATTGCCCAGATCTGATGTGGCTTGTAAGCCAACTAAAGAGTTTGGATCCAAATTTAACTCATCGTCATAGCTAAGCGCGCTTCCGCCACCTTGCGTTTTTCCCGCAATAATATTACTGAATCCATTAAACTTAATGTCGCTCAGTGCGTGTTGTGACAAAGAAGCCACAAACAATACGCCAAGAGATTTAGTGAATAACTGCATTTGGCTATATCCTTAGGGTAATTTAATATTAATCAGCTCTAAGCGTTTTCCAACTGATATATATTACCCTAGAAGAGATATGGGAAATTTCAATAAAGGTGCAAATAATTAAAATAAGGTGAAGCGTGCGGTGGCTAGGGGCGGGGTAAAAGGGCGCTGTTGAATCATACTGATGTTGTTCTTACGTGCGCCCATGTAACGTTATATTAGTTGATGCTCAGCTCATCCCATATGTTGTCGATTTTATCTTTGACGTCTTTATCCATGGTAATGGGGCTGCCCCATTCGCGGTTGGTTTCGCCGGGTAATTTGTTGGTGGCGTCTATGCCCATTTTAGAGCCAAGGCCCGATACCGGTGAGGCAAAGTCGAGGTAATCGATTGGGGTGTTATCGACCAACGTAGTATCGCGCGTGGGGTCGACACGGGTGGTGACGGCCCAGATAACGTCTTCCCAATCGCGCGCGTTGATGTCGTCATCCGTTACGATAATAAATTTGGTGTACATAAACTGGCGTAAAAAAGACCAGACACCCATCATGACGCGCTTAGCGTGGCCAGGGTATTGCTTTTTCATTGTCACAACCGCTAAGCGGTATGAGCACCCTTCTGGCGGTAAATAAAAATCGACAATCTCGGGAAACTGCTTTTTAAGTATGGGTACAAACACTTCGTTAAGGGCCACACCTAAAATGGCGGGTTCATCGGGTGGTCGGCCTGTGTAGGTACTGTGATAAATAGGGTCGCGTCGGTGTGTGATTTTTGTCACGGTAAATACAGGGAAGCTATCGACTTCATTGTAGTAACCTGTGTGATCACCAAAAGGGCCTTCGTCGGCCATTTCACCAGGGGCTATATGCCCTTCTAAAATATATTCGGCGCTGGCAGGTACGGTTAAATTATTGGTTTTGCAGGCGGTGACTTCGGTTTTACTGCCACGCAATAAGCCAGCAAAGGCGTATTCACTGAGTGTATCAGGGACAGGCGTGACGGCACCTAATATGGTTGCGGGGTCGGCACCGAGCGCGACAGACACTGGGAAGTTTTCACCAGGGTGGGCCTCTTGCCATTCTTTAAAATCGAGTGCGCCGCCACGGTGGCTTAACCAACGCATAATAAGCTTATTAGGTGCAATAAGCTGCATACGGTAAATGCCTAAGTTTTGTCGCTCTTTGTTTGGCCCGCGTGTAATCACGAGCGGCCATGTGACTAATGGCCCAGCATCACCCGGCCAGCAGGTTTGTATGGGGATGGTGTTTAAGTCGATGTCGTTTTCGTGTATTTCAATTTGTTGGCAAGGCGCGTTGCGTACTTTTTTGGGTGCCATGTTGAGCACTTGCTTAAAGATAGGCAGTTGGTTCCAAGCGTCTTTCATGCCTCTTGGCGGGGTGGGTTCTTTTAAAAATGCGAGTAGCTCACCCACTTCTTTTAAGGCTTCTACACTGTCTTGGCCCATGCCAAGTGCAACACGGTGCGGTGTGCCAAAGAGGTTGGCCAGTACCGGTGTGGTATGGCCAATCACGTTTTCAAATAATAGGGCGGGGCCTTTCGCACGGAGTGTGCGATCGGCTATTTCAGTCATTTCTAAGTGCGTGCTTACTGGGTGCGTAATGCGTTTAAGTTCGCCTTTTTTTTCGAGTAAAGCTATAAAATCTCGTAGATCCTTAAACGCCATAATGTGCCTTAGTGATGTTTGGGGTCGCCCTATTTATTCGACTTATTAGACTTCATTATTTGGACTTCATTGACATAAAGAAGTCGTCGTTACAGTTGAAGTCTTTTAGTTTATCAATTAAAAATTCGGTCGCTTGGGTGTCTTCCATTGCATGCAATATTTTACGCAATATCCACACACGTGATAACTCGTCTTCTTTCATGAGTAGATCTTCACGGCGTGTACCAGAGCGTCTTACATTAATTGCAGGGTAAACACGTTTCTCTGCAATTTTACGGTCTAGGTGCAACTCGAGATTACCTGTGCCTTTAAACTCTTCGTAGATCACTTCATCCATTTTAGAGCCAGTGTCGATCAGTGCTGTGGCGACAATAGATAAGCTGCCGCCTTCTTCGATGTTACGTGCAGCACCAAAAAAGCGTTTTGGACGTTCGAGTGCATGGGCATCCACACCACCGGTTAGTACTTTACCCGACGATGGAATCACCGTGTTATACGCACGCGCAAGACGCGTGATGGAGTCGAGTAGAATGACCACGTCTTTTTTATGCTCGACTAAACGCTTGGCGCGCTCGATAACCATTTCGGCTACTTGTACGTGGCGCGAGGGCGGCTCATCAAAGGTTGAGGCAACCACTTCGCCGCGCACAGAGCGTTGCATTTCGGTCACTTCTTCTGGACGTTCATCAATAAGCAATACAATAAGGTGGCATTCTGGGTTATTGCGGGTAATGGCTTGCGCCATGTTTTGCATCATGATTGTTTTACCCGCTTTTGGCGGTGCCACAATCAAACCTCGTTGGCCTTTACCAATGGGTGAGACAAGGTCAATGATGCGGCCAGTTAAATCTTCTGTGGAGCCTGTGCCCATTTCAAGCACAAGACGTTCTTGCGGAAATAACGGTGTCAGGTTTTCAAAGAGGATTTTATTGCGAGAATTTTCAGGTTTATCAAAGTTAATTTGGTTAACTTTTAAAAGGGCAAAATAACGTTCGCCTTCTTTAGGGGGGCGAATCTTACCGGCAATGTTGTCGCCAGTGCGGAGGTTAAATCGGCGAATTTGGCTAGGAGAGACGTAAATATCATCGGGACCTGCTAGGTAAGATGATCCAGCCGAGCGTAAAAAACCAAAGCCGTCTTGTAAAATTTCGAGTACGCCATCGCCGTAAATGTCTTCACCGCTGCGGGCGTGACGCTTAAGAATGTTAAAAATTACATCTTGCTTGCGCGAACGTGCCAAGCTTTCTAGGCCGCATTCTTTTGCAATATTGATGATTTCTTCGATGGGTTTAGCTTTGAGGTCTGTTAGGTTCATATGCACGTTTTGAGCCTTTGAGGCTTGAGGGGGCGTGCTGGTTTTGTCTGTCATAGGGAAGAGCCGAATTGTTGTTGGGGGTTAGGTTTAACCGTGTTTATCTGTATCGGGTAAGTGAGTAGCAGCATTATTTGTACAAATGTTATTGGTAAAAATATCATTAGTAAACGTGTTGCTCAGATACAGTTTTAATTTTCCCACAATCGATAAATTAATGGATAGCGATGGGGAAACGGTAAGATTATTTTAGTCGTGTTTTATCATTTATGTACAATTAAGGTGTGTAAGCTTAAAAGAAGTTTAAATACAAATGAGAGCAGCTTTTGACATAACGTTAATATAATAAAAATTTAAAAATAACGTAAAGAAATGAAATAAAGATAAGCTGTGCGACCACACAAACAAAAGTATAGCCACAAAAACAGGAAGGTGCAAAGTAAAAACGGTAAGTTTTGTCCAACTTTGCGAATTGCCTAGCTTTTATGTGGCAATTGTAAGGTTAAGTGCTCATTTTTCAATCAACACTCAACCTTGGTTTAGCTTAGGTGTGGCTTAAACTTGAGAATCTACAAATTCTTTAAGTTGGGCTTTAGATAAAGCACCGACTTTTTCGCCGACTTTTTCGCCATCTTTAAAGATGATAAGCGTTGGAATACCACGAATACCAAATTTTGCGGGTGTTTCTTTGTTGGCATCAACGTCCATTTTAGTGATTTTGATTTTGCCTGCGTACTCTGTGGCTAGCTCGTCTAAAACAGGGGCGATCATTTTACATGGACCACACCAAGCAGCCCAAAAATCAACAAGCACAGGGCCTTGTGCTTTTAAAACGTCTTCTTCGAAGCTTGCATCACTTACTTGTACAATTGCGTCACTCATGGTGTTCTCCATTTGTTGTCATTTTGCTTGCCTGTGGCTAAGCAGAGTTTAAATTCCGATGTCATCATAAACGCGGTTGCGGTTAACGACAAGTCAAGGTCGGATTTGATTGTGTAACTGTTTAAAATACGACCAGTCAATGCGGTTTATTTTGATAAATTTTGCAATAACGTGTTTTGCGCACCGTGTGTGGGCGCATCAATGCTTTGCAGGTAAATACCATCAGATTGAAGTGTCCACCGTTGTTTGGGGTCGTCTATGTATAATTTCAACTCTTCCAGCAATCTATTTGCTAATGAAGGTTGTTGTATTGGGAAGCACGTCTCGACACGGCGGTTTAAGTTACGTTCCATTAAATCGGCACTGGCGCAGTAAATAGAGGGCGTACCGTTGGCAAAATAGTACACGCGTGAATGTTCTAAAAAGCGGCCAATAATACTGTGTACCTTAATGTTATCAGAAACGCCCTTTATATTTGGGCGTAAACAACACATGCCGCGGATGATTAAATCGACTTTCACGCCCGCTTGCGAGGCTTTATACAGGGCGTGAATGATTTTTGGTTCAGTTAAGCCATTACATTTTAAAATAATATGGCCTTTTTTACCTTCACGCTGTGCGATGGTTTCTTTATCAATCAGCTTAAGCAACTGGCGTTTAAGGGTAAAGGGCGCATGTAAAATAGCCGCCATTTTCTCGGTTTTACCCATGCCAGTTAACTGCTGAAACACGCGGTGTACATCAAGGGCAATATCGGGGCTAGCACTCAGTAACGAGTAATCGGTATATAGGCGGGCATTACCGCTGTGGTAGTTGCCTGTGCCTAAGTGAATGTAGCGTTTAAACTCGTGTTGCTCGCGGCGCACAATTAATAGCATTTTTGCGTGGGTTTTGTAGCCCACTACGCCATATACCACCACGGCACCGGCTTCTTGTAGGCGGCTGGCGAGCTCTAGGTTTTCTTCTTCATCAAAGCGTGCGCGCAGCTCTACCACGGCTGTTACCTCTTTACCGTTACGGGCGGCATCAATAAGGGCGTCAACTAAAGCCGATTGGCTGCCAGTACGGTAAAGCGTTTGTTTGATGGCGACGACATCTGGGTCTTTTGCGGCTTGCCTGAGCAGTTCTACAACAGGCGAAAAAGACTCAAACGGGTGATGCAGTAAGTAATCTTTACGTGATATAGCATTAAAGATGTTGTCTTTGCGTGTCATGCCTTTGGGCATGGCGGGGGTAAAAGCCGGGTAGGTGAGATCGGGGCGGTCGACTAAATCAGGTACGCCCATTAAGCGTTTTAAATCAACGGGGCCATGTATGCGGTATAGCTCGCTTTCGGTGAGGCCGGTTTCGTTTAAGAGTATTTCGATTAAATCTTCTGGGCAGTTATCGGCCACCTCTAAGCGTACAGCCGTACCAAAGCGGCGCGAATGCAGCTCGCCGCGCAGGGCGCGGGCTAAATCGGCAATGCCCTCTACATCCACATCAAAATCGGCATTACGGGTAATTCGAAATTGGTAGCAGCCCTCTACTTTCATGCCGGGGAAGAGTTTTTCGGCGTGCTCATGGATCATCGACGATAAAAACACAAAGCTGTGGCTGGCGTTACATAGCTCGGGTGGAAACTGAATAATACGCGGTAATGTACGCGGCGCAGGAATAATCGCGTAATTAAGGTCGCGGCCAAAGGCGTCGTTGCCCTCTAGTGAGACAATAAAATTGAGGCTTTTGTTGACCAATCTTGGGAAGGGGTGCGCCAAATCGAGGCCAATTGGGCTAACAATGGGCAGCACTTCTTGATCAATAAACTGGTTAACCCATTCGCGTTGCTCGGGTGTCCAATCTTTACGGCGAATAAAGTGAATGTTTTCTTGCGTCATCTCGGGGATGAGTATGTCGTTTAAAATGGTGTATTGCTCTTTGACCACTTCTTGACAGGCCACACTGATTTTTTCGAGAATCTCTTTAGGTGGCGCGCCGTCTAAGCCAGCTGTTTCGCGCTCAAGGCGAATACTCTGCATTAAACCCGCAACACGTATCTCAAAAAACTCATCTAAATTCGAGCTAAAAATCAGTAAGAATTTTAAACGCTCAAGCAGGGGGTGCGAGGTATCCAAGGCCTGTTCAAGTACGCGTTGGTTAAACGCAAGGTGGCTTAACTCTCTATTTATATAGTAGGCGGGGTCGTCTAGGTTGATGGGTGTATCGTCTGGTGTTTTATTGTTCGCGGCTGTAGTCATAATAAATATAACGATCCTGGTAGTATTGAGGTAAAGGCCCTGAGCAAATAGTAGCGTTTTTAAATTAAGCAATGATTTTAAATATTGAACGCAATACAAAATTTAGAGACTAAGCGATAGTCATGTTTTTTGAATATAGTTACTCTTATTAATGTATACGATTTAAAGTGGATTGTATGCTATCAATTTTAGCCTGCCGCCAATATTACATAGCGCCTTTGTTGGGGTTTTGCTTTAGAGCGGCTAACATTGAAAAAGTCTATTGACGTTTATACCGTATATCCACTGACGTTTACCGTAACGTTTACCCAACGTTTCCCATATTAGGACACCACATGAACATTAAAAAAATAGCCGTCGCAGCCATTGTTGCCATTATTGTTGGCGCTTTTTTCTACTTTGATCTTAACCAATACGTCTCATTAAACGCATTGGATATTTTCAAACAAAAAGTGCAAGAGTCGCTATTAACGGCATCGCTATTGTTTTTTGTGATTTACTTTTTTGTGGCCGCAATGGGGCTACCCGGTGCAGGCGCCATGACATTAATTGCGGGTGCGGTATTTGGCTTGGGTTGGGGGTTTTTACTTGTCTCGTTTGCCAGTACATTAGGTGCAACCACCAATATGCTAGTGGCACGTTTTTTACTGCGTGACACCATGGCGAGTAAATTTAGAAAAACCCTGAAGAAAGTGAATGAGGGTATCGAGCGTGAAGGCAGCTTTTATTTGTTTACTATTCGCCTTATTCCCTTTATTCCGTTTTTTGTGGTTAACCCTGTATTTGGTTTGACCAAAATGCCAGCGGCCAAATTTTATATTATTAGTCAGTTAGGCATGATCCCCGGCACGCTGTTATTTGTGAACGCTGGTGCTGCGGTGGGCAGTTTAGAGAGTGTGACTTTTTCGAGTGTATTCACCGGCCCCATTATAGCCTCGATTGTTTTATTAATTGCTGTACCTTGGGTGATCAAAACATTACTTAACATGTATAAACATCACCGCGCGACCAAAGCCTATAAAAAACCTACATCATACGATACTAATATGGTGGTAATTGGTGCGGGTAGTGGTGGTTTAGTGGCCGCGTATATTGCCGCAGCCGTTAAAGCGAAAGTCACACTCATAGAAAAAAGCGATATGGGTGGCGACTGTTTAAATACGGGCTGTGTACCCAGTAAAGCCTTAATTAAAGCGGCAAAAACCGTTAAACAAATTAAAGCGGGCGAAAAAATGGGGGTGAACACCAGCGGTGTTGAAATTGATTTTGCGAAGGTAATGGGACATGTAAAAGGCGCGATTACCGATATAGAGCCGCATGATTCCGTCGAGCGCTATACCTCATTAGGTGTCGATTGTATTAAAGGTAAAGCCGAGGTGATTTCACCGTACGAGGTACGTGTGGGCGACCAAACTATTACCACTAAAAATATTGTATTGGCCACAGGTGCCGAGCCATTTATTCCGCCTATTCAAGGGCTGGATCAAGTCGATTACTTATCAACCGATACGGTATGGTCACTCACCGAATTACCCAAACAGTTTTTGGTTATTGGTGGCGGCCCTATTGGCTGTGAAATGGCGCAAGCGTTTAACCGCTTGGGTGCCGAGGTCACTGTGGTACAAGGTTCGGGGCAATTACTCGATAAAGAAGACGATGACGTATCGCAGTTTGTGCTAGAAAAATTCCAATCTGAAAACGTTAACGTGTTATTAAATACAACATTAAAAGCTTTTGTGAAAAATGCAGAAGGCCGCGTTGTTGCCAGTGTTGAAGAGCAAGGAAAAATTCGCGAGATTACATTTGATAAAGTGCTTTTTGCTGTTGGGCGTAAACCGCGCGTTAAAGGCTTTGGTTTTGATACGCTGGATTTAGCCCTGAACGAGCGCGGCGGCTTAATTACCGATGAGTTCTTGCGTACATCCATACCCAACGTGTTTGCCGTGGGCGACTTAATTGGCCCATATCAGTTTACCCATGCTGCTAGTCATCAAGCTTGGTACGCCAGCGTGAATGCGTTATTTGGGAGGTTTAAACGCTTTAAAGTGGATTACAGTGTGATGCCATGGGTCACGTTTGTCGACCCAGAAGTCGCGCGTGTAGGTGCAAGCGAGAAAGAACTCATTGCACAAGAAATCGAATACGAAGTCACCACCTACAATATGTCTGAATCTGACAGGGCTATTGCCGAGGGAGAAGCCGAAGGGTTTATTAAGGTGTTAACCGAAAAGAATAAAGACACTGTTTTAGGCGCTGTTATTGTGGGCAGCCATGCGGGTGAATTAATTACCGAATTTGTCACCGCCATGAAACAGAATTTAGGTTTAAACAAAATACTGGGTACTATTCATAGTTACCCTACATGGAGTGAAGCCAATAAAGCGGTGGCGGGTAATTGGAAGAAAGCGCATCAGCCAACCAAGGTGTTAGCGTGGGTGAAAAAATACCATGGTTGGAATCGCGGTTGATATGAAAAGCACTCTTAATGTGTGCTTTTCATGAGTGCTTTTAATTAAAGTGTTAGGTAATAACAATATTACTTTATATTTATGCTGCAGCATCCATTTTTATCTTATTAATTAATGCATCAGATTTAAGTACGAGTAATGTTGTGTTGGGGGTGTCTGCATTGGTAATCTGTATGGCTTCACCAAAGTTTTTTAATAGGTTGTCTGATGATTGATTCGTAAAAATAGAATCAGGTAGCGAAATAGCATCTTGCTCATCAAAACTCACAATTGAATTAATAGAATCAACTGTAAGCCCATATTTAATGTCATCATGTGAGAATATGATGATTTTCTTATCATTACAGCCTGAATTATCTATTTCATTATAAATGTATCTAGTGTTAATAACTGTGACTATCTCGTCCCGCAAGTTAAACATACCACTAAAGCATTTCACCAAGTTAGGTGGTGTTAATAGTTCAATGGGGTGGTCGATAATTTCTTTTACTTCAGATATATCTAAAGCATATAAATTACCAATAGAGAAAGTGATGTATGTTCTTTTTTTACTGCTGTTTTTTTTAATTTCGATGTTTGATGCGTCTTCGTAAAGTTCTTTGTGACCCTGGGTAATGTTTTTTATTTCGCTATCCGAAAGTATTTTTTTATAATCTAATAATATTGTTTCAATCGTGTTGTTCTTAGTTATGCAGCCTAGAAATAGATTTTCTTTTTTGGTGCTAATAGCGGGGAATTTAATGATGTCATTATCAAAAAAAGAAATGATACTTTCAACAGAGTTTACCTGTAACCCAAATATATATTCATTGAATCGCATAATAATAATGCGGCTGTTACTATTATCATCATCACCATTAATATGTAATTTATTATCGCACCCTAAAATAAAATTAATGTTAATAATAGGAATAGTTTTTCCTCTTATATTAATGATGCCTAAACATAATGGGCTTGACAGTGCGGTATTATCAATCTTATTGATTTTTACAATTTCTTGAATAGCATGAATCTCTACAGCACACAATGATTCACCAATGTAAAATGATATGCATTGCTTGCGTTTACCAAAATTTTTATTTAGATGGGTTTGGTTTTTTGTTTTGGGTATATGCTCTAAGTGAAGAAGTTTATAAGGATCAAGTATATGAACTAGGCGTTTATTCTCCCCCAACTTAAATACACCGTTGATCACGCTATTTTTATCCGTGCTTTCTTCTTGTGAGAAATCAATGCGCCGCTCATTATGATCATTAAAGACTTCTCCTGTATCATCAAATAACACACCAACCCAATAATCGTTATACTCTATGATGGCTATTTTTTTTACATCTACTTTATTTATATCTTTTATAGTAAAAATCGAACGTAAATCAATAACGGGGATGACAGCATCCCTTAGTTTAAATAAGCCTATAAGATAAGGCGGCGAAAGTGGTATTTTATTATACTCGCATGGTTCATTTACAACTTCTTGGAGTGAACTTGCAGAAATAGCTACCTCCATATCACCAATAATAAATGAGCCATAAACATTTCTATTTTGATTATTCATTTTATTAATTTACCGTTATGTTTTAGGTGGTGCTTTAAATTAGTGAAATATTCAGTGATTTAAAGGATAAAAGTGTATTGCGACGTTATTTTTTGGTGTTTTCTACTATGGAGGTTCTTGGTAGGGTTTTTATTTCAATTTCACCGGTTAAGCAATCTATCGCTATTTTACGCCCTTGTAATCCACCAACATCCTGGTGTTTAATGTTTATACCGTACTCTTTTAGTAATGTAATAGCTGATTCAGAGTTATCGCACCCTATTAAATATTTTTTTGGCGTGTCTTTAGGTTTTGTCATATTACCCCCGCCTGTCACAATAGCTTGTAATTGCGGATACTGACTTTTTGTTACCTCTAGCTTTTTAAGCATTGAGTCTATGGCTTGGTTAACATAACGGCCACCTAATGGCATTTCCTTTTTATTTGTGTATGGCAGTAAACAATGGGATAGAGCATATATTTTTCGATCTGGCCAGAATATAGAGACACCAACACAAGAACCTAAAATAGCGTGCAATACTTGATTCCCTTCACCTATTTTAAACTCACCTATTTTCACATCTATCTTCGTTTTATTCATATTATTTTCTCGATAAATTATTTTAGGCTGTAAATAAGCGGTTCATGCAATATAAAATCAGTGCCTAACCTAACGATAGATTCTGACTCGCCAATAACAAGAAATCCATCAGGATGTAAATAATTTTTAATATGATTAAGTAGTGTTATTTGATCTTCTTTTTTAAAATAAATTAATACATTTCTTAGAAAGATAATATCAAACGTGTTATTGCCCGATAAATCAGAGAAAATATTATGCACTTTAAAGGTAATGTTTTTTCTGATGTTGGGTGCAACGCTATAGCCAGATTCATTATTTCCCTTCATATATTGATCAAATAATACTGGTTTTGAATCTTGAAACCGCTTAATAGATCGCCCGTTATATTTACCGTTATTGCACACATCTATAACATCAGAAGAAATATCAGTTCCTAGTATTTTATAGTCAAAACTTTTATTGTCATTTTTGAAGTTTTCACACATTACAGCCAATGTATAGGCTTCCTCCCCTGTGGACGATGCAGCAGACCAAATGTTAATTGAGTTTTTATTTTCGGGAAGGTATCTCTGAGTAAAAAAATCCCATACTCTAGGCGTACGATAAAAATATGTCTCGTTTGTGGTGACTAAATTTATAAGGGTGTCTTTCTCACTGTCATTTTTAATAATGTATGATAAATATTCCTCATAGCTATTCATTGATAGTTGAATGATTCGCTTTTTTAAGCGCCCGCAAAGCATTGTTTTTCTATTGGGTAAAAGCGTAATGCCCGTTACGTTATGCACAACCTTTACATATTTATCAAAGCATGCGTTATCAAGATCTGTTATAGATTCAGTTATCATGGTGTTATCTATTTCGCAGTAGAAAATTTATTGGCTTCTAATTGAAGCTTTTCAGCGCCTATGGATAAATCATTGGTTGCGTTGGCAATGCCCTCAGATGCAATGGCTGATTGCTCGGTTGAATCAACCACATTTTGAATTGCGTTACTCACATCTCTTGCCGCTGTTTGCTGTTCTTGGGCGGCTACGCTGATTTCAGAGATAGACATGGTGGTTTTTGATACGCCATCTACAATTTTCTCAAAGGCAGCGGCGGCTTCTTTAGAAATTTCGCTGCCCTGAACAACACGCTTTACTGATTCATTGATAAGTTTGGTAATGCCTTTTGTGGCTTGAGAGGAGCGTTCGGCCAGCTTTCTGACTTCATCCGCGACAACCGAAAAGCCCAGGCCATGTTCGCCTGCACGTGCGGCTTCAATGGCCGCATTAAATGCCAAGAGGTTTGTTTGGCTGGCTATTTCACTAATAACCTTCACAATTTCGCTTATTTCTTCTGAAGACTTATTAATAAGCTCCATAGACTCAATCGATTTGTTGATCGCTTTTGTGCCGTTGTCGGCTTCAATTTGCGTATTTTTTGCTATTTCGTCAGCATCCTTACTGTTCATGGCAATTGAATCAATTGAGGCACTCAGCTCTTCAACTGAGGCATTCATCTCTTCAGTTGTGGCGCCAAGTGATTGCGTGCCATCGGCAACGGTATTAGCCTTGATGGATATTTCTTTTGTTGTAGAGGCAAAGTTGATGGCTATTTTAGCGATTTCTTCCTCTAACTGGACTTGAGCTGTAATATCATTTGCAAATTTAACCACTTTAATCACGTTTAATTCTTGATCCACAATAGGTGTATAGCTCGCTTGAAGCCAAACCTCTTTCCCGCTTTTTGTTATGCGTTTGTACTTTCCAGAATCATATTCATTGCGTCTTAATTTATCCCAAAAAGCGACATAGTCGGCACTGCGAACAAACTCGTTTTCTACAAACATGCTATGGTGCTTACCAACTATTTCACTAAGTGTGTACTCGGTTACGTCGCAAAAGTTTTCATTTGCGGTAATAATGTCGCCTTGTGGGCTGAATTCAATAATGGCGTGCGTCTCTGAAATAGCATCTAACTTAGCGTTAAAATCGAGTTGCTCTAACTTTGTTTGAGTGATGTTAGTTTGAATCGATATGAATTTATCTAGCTTGCCCTGTTTATCAAAAATAGGGTTAATAGCAAGGGAGATCCAATAGGCTTCGCCTGATTTAGAATAGTTTACAATTTCGTCATAAAAAGGCTCTTTCTTTTGCAGCTTTTCTCGTATTCTTTTTCTGGTTTTTTCACAAGTGTGTTTCCCTTGTAATATTGAACCTGGTTTTTTCCCCTTTGCTTCTTCAAGCGTATAGCCACTTAATTTAGTGAATCCGGGGTTAACATATTCTATCTCTCCTTCAGCATTACAAATAATCACAGAGTTATCTGTTTCATTTGTTACTAAAGATAATGTTTTTGATGTCTCGCGTATTTGAACTTGTTCAGTAATATCTGTTGCATATTTAACCACTTTATAAGGGTTGCCTTCAGGATCAAAAACAGGGTTGTAAGAAGCGCTAAGCCATATATGACTACCACCTTTCTTTATTCTTCTGTATTCGCCAGAATTGAATTCTCCCTTTCCTAGTGATGCCCAAAAATTTTTATAGTCGATCGATTCGGCATAATCATTTTCGCAAAATAAACTGTGATGTTTACCTTTTATCTCACCAATATTATATCCAGATGCTGATAGAAAATTATCATTTGCAAATAAAATTAGGCCATTTAAATCAAATTCTATTACAGCTTGAGATCGATTAATGGCATTTATTTTTCCTTCAAATTCAGAATTTTTTATTTTACTTTCTGTTATGTCTGTTGCATATTTAATGATTTTGTATGGTTTTCCGTCAGGATCAAAAATAGGGTTGTATGAGGCGTTAATCCAAGCGTGTGAGCCATCTTTACGTATGCGTTTGTATTCGCCTGCGTCAATATTGCCTTCTTTTAAATTCTCCCAAAATGCTTTATATTCAGGTGTTGAAGTATAGGTTGGATCACAGAAAATACGATGATGCTTACCTTTTATGTCGTCAATTTTATAGCCCAATGCGTCTAAAAAATTACTGTTAGCCGTGAGAATGTTGCCTTTTGTGTCAAATTCTATGACTGCTTGAGACCGGCTAATGGCGTCTATTTTTCGCTCAAATTCAGTATTTTTAATTTTAGTTTCGGTGATATCTGTTGCGAATTTTATGACTTTATACGTTTTTCCGTTGCTATCTAAAATGGGGTTGTATGATGCATTTATCCAAATTGCATCACCGTCTTTTTTAATACGTTTAAATTCACCTTTTTTAAATTCGCCACAGGCTAAGCTCTGCCATAGATCTTTATATTCATCTGACACTCTATATTGCTTGTCACAAAAAATGCTATGGTGTTTACCTTTAACGTCGGATAATGAGTATCCAAGAGCATCAAGAAAATTTTTGTTTGCCGTGAGGATTGTTCCATCTATTTCAAACTCGATAATAGCTTGAACGCGGTTGATTGCTGCGATTATGCTGTTGTTTTCATCTTTTGAGTCGATGCTGTTGTTTTCATCTTTTGAAACGATGCTGTTGGTATCGTTTTTATTATCTTTATTCATTTATCATGTCTCTTTTTAAATCATCAATATAAAAAACCATATAGCACCTATGGTGCCACTCATTGCCTTTAGCCTAGCCCAAACAAAACCCAATGCCAGCCGTGTGTTTTTATATAGTGAAATCGTCTGTTTTAAGAATTAATGAATAATTTAAGTGATTAAAAAATGAGAGTGGATCGTTTTAGTCTATTGATTTTTAACCGTCTTATTTATACAGTTAGTTAATGATTCTTATAGCGTTTAGCTATCATGAAAAAAAGTAAGATAAATTTATACTGGTGGCGGTCATATTCTGCAGCATCATTAACACTGAGATATACGGTGCTTATTTTCTTTCTGGCGGGGTAGGGTGTATAGGGGTGATTGATGCAAAGACGATATGACCGTTGTATCTCAGCTTGGCTATAATAGTTGGTACTATAGTACGTAGTGCAATAGTACATAGCGCAATAATAGATAGTGCAATAATACTCAGCACTAAAACAAGCGGCCCTCAAATAGTGTTGGGCTAATACGCAAGCTATTAAAGGTGCTTGCGTATTTCAGTGATTAACCTTCGCCCAAAAAACCGCCGCTTTGGCGCGTCCATAATTTTGCATATAATCCATTTTTTTCTAGTAATGCTTTATGCGATCCTTGTTCAACAATACGACCTTCGTCTAATATAATTAAGCGATCAAGCGCGGCAATGGTCGATAAACGGTGCGCTATGGCAATCACACTTTTGCCTTCCATTAGCGTGGTTAAGTTATCTTGAATGTCGGCTTCTACCTCACTGTCTAAAGCCGATGTGGCTTCATCTAAAATAAGAATAGGCGCGTTTTTAAGCAGTACGCGGGCAATGGCAATACGTTGGCGTTGCCCACCGCTTAGCTTAACGCCGCGTTCTCCTACATGGGCGTTAAATGCTGTACGGCCTTTGCTATCGCTTAATGTTTGAATAAAATCATAGGCTTTGGCCTTTTTTGCCGCCGCAACCACATCGTCTAAAGTAGCGTTAGGTTGACCATAGGCAATATTGTCAAAAACGGATCGGTGCATCAGGGATGAATCTTGCGTAACCATGCCTATATTTGCGCGCAGGCTATCTTGTGTCACATCGTTAATATTTTGATTGTCGATGGTGATTGCCCCGTTTTTAATATCGTAAAAACGCAATAACAGGTTAACCAAAGTCGATTTACCCGCACCGGAGCGACCCACTAAACCGATTTTTTCACCCGCCTGAATGTTCAAATTAAACGTGTTAATTAAGTTCTCATTATTACCATAGCTAAACGTAACATTGTTAAAGTTAATATTACCTTGCGTGCAGTGCAGTGGTTTTGCGTTGGGCTTATCTTCTATTAATAAAGGCTGGCAAAGGGTGTTCATGCCATCTTGCACGGTGCCTATATTTTCAAATAAACCGCTGACCTCCCACATTATCCATTGGCTCATGCCGTATAAACGTAAAATAACACCTACCGCAGCGGCCACCACACCTGTTGTAATAAAGCTTAACGACCATAAATAAAAACATAATGCCGATACCGAAAAAATCAGTAACGCATTAATAGACCACACAGAAATTTTAAGCAAAACAGCTAGGCGCATTTGCGGATAAACGGTTTGTAAAAAACCATCCATACTTTCGCGTGCGTATTCGGCCTCGCGTTTTGCGTGGCTAAATAATTTAACTGTATTCATATTGGTATAGGTATCAACAATGCGGCCTGTCATCTCGCTACGGGCATTAGCTTGGCGCATAGATACCGATTTTAAACGCGGTAAAAAATAACTCAGTATGCCAATGTACGCTGCAAGCCAGACAATAAACGGAATAATTAACCGTAAATCTAAGCTGGCCACCATCAATAAAATGCCGCCAAAAAAGATGACCACATACAAAAAAACATCTAACAGCTTGACCACCGCCTCGCGCACAGCCAATGCCGTTTGCAGCACTTTGGTGGCAATACGCCCAGCAAATTCATCTTGATAAAACCCCACGCTTTGGCGCAATAAATAATTATGCGCCCGCCAGCGAATCGCCATAGGGTAATTACCCAGCAAACCCTGGTGCAGCACCAACCCATGCAAAAACACACACAACGGCAGCGCTATTAACACCACACCCGCCATGAGCATTAAATCACCCGAATGGTTGGCCCATAGCTCTTGTGGTGTATAAGTGTTCATCCAATCAACCAGTACCCCTAGCATCTTAAACAGCGACACCTCCATAAGGGCAATGCACACACTAAAAAATGCCATCGCAGCCAGCAGCTTGCCGTAGCCCCGAGTAAAATAAGCGCAAAAACCAAACAGTGTATTAGGGGGTTGTTGTTTATCCGGTGGGCTAAAAGGTTGAGTCAGGCGTTCAATAAACGAAAACATAAAATACATATAACCATGGTTGTGGGCTAGCATGCCCATTTGAGGTAGTACTTCTAACAAAGTACTTTTGAGAAAGTAAGGTACATATTATACGTACGTGTGAAGCGAATAATAAGTGTGTAAATGAGCCAATTAATCTAGGGAGCCTCTGATTAACCTCGCGGCATCTCTGGATTTTTGAAAGTTTTCCTGTTTAAGCGGCTGAGAAAGGCGGGCTGGTTACCCTTTGAACGAAGTCAATGCAGACAGTTCCATAGTGCTTGAAAGTAGTGCTTGAGAGCTTTCAAAAAGTTCTGAAGGGCGCGGCCTAGAGCAGTCATTTGCGTTGTTGTCTTTTTTGCTAAGGGCTATGCCCATTAGCAAAAAAGACGCCTAGTAATTAACCGCTCTAGGTCATGCAGAGGCGCTACGAGGTTAATCAAAGGTTCCCTAGGGCTATTTTATACTGCGCAAACTCTTTAGTATTATCAAAGATAATTGTTTTAACAGCATTTTTTATTGGCGTCAGTAAAAAATGAATGGCTGTCGTCATAGGATGCATTTTTTTTGTAACGGTAGAGCTAAACATAGCTTTTTTTTACGCTTATTGAGTGTAACAAGTGCGCCTTAATTTTTTTCAATATTGTATCAGCTTGTTAGCCACTCACTCAGTCATCCAGTCTCTTAGTTATCCAGTCTTTCGTGTGAGTTAACCACTACGGGGTGTTCGTTAATATTTACTCTGTTGAGGGTGGTACTATTGTTTCTAGGCGAGTCACCGCATAAAATATGGATGTCCTTTTTTTTTCCTCTTTTTTTTTTCCTTTTTCTATTTTCTCTACAGCCTCGTTAAACTTCAATAGGTACTCAAATGAAACCAATAATTAAAGTATGTGACATTGAAACTTCGATTTCATGGTATGAACATTTTCTCGGATTTAAATGTACGTTTAAAAACTCAACAAAGAACCCAGGTTGCGCCGTGTTAAAAAATGAGTATGGTGAACTTTTTATGGTGCAAGATCATGATCAGCAGTCTTATGCATCTAATTTATGCCTTGTAGAGGTGGATGGCCTTGAAAAAGCTTATGGTTTTGTGCAAGCAAAGGGTTGTATTATTCATCAGCCTATTGAAAAGGGTTTCTTTGGTTGTGATCATTTTATGATCAAGGATTATGAGGATAATAAGATTATTTATAAGAAAAAAGATTAATATTTTGTCAATTTAAAAAGTTATAACCAGCGATAAATATTTACAAAAAATGGTTTTATTATAAGGTTATTTAAATAACATCTGGTATATATGAGGGATGATATAGTGATGGAGAAGTTTATTTTATAGTAAGCCATTTCAATGCATTTTAATTATATCGGAACCAATATATTTTATTTTTTTTGTTATTCTCAATAAACCCTATTTTTATATCACTTTTTTTGTTGTTATAAAAATAGCTATGTTGATCGCAAAGCTTATTTGGCATAATTATGATTGCGCGCTAATAAAATAACAGAAAGTAAAATTAGCCATAAATTAGTGCGTTCGTTAATTTTTTATCACCAATATTTTAGGCGGTACAACCCTTGATTAAATACGTGGTTTGGTTTATCGCATGCAACTGCGTATGAAAAAAACACCATTATGGTAAATGGTAAATGGTAAATGGTAAATGGTAAATGGTGAAAGCGTTAGTTTAGTGCCAAGTATGACAGTCACGGCAAAAGTGAAAACGGGCGAGCGACGAATTATTGAGTTTTTCTTGGCGCCTTTGTTAAGGGCTAAGAGTGAAAGTATTCGAGAACGTTAAGAGGGTCGATTATAAAGATAGCTCTTGTGTTATTTAATGTAATGCAAAGGGTAATTTATTTTATGAAAAATTTATTGGGTGGTAGGGGGGATTGTTATGCTTAATAAAATAAAAAATATAATCTCATTTTTTATTTGTAGTATTCTAATTTTATCATTAGGTTGTTTTTTTAAACCTAATTATGAAGAAAGTTTTGTCAGGGAAACGCTTGTGATTAATGATGGGTTAGATATTTCTGAAGTTGTTGTGGTTGATTTGATGCAAAACAGAACTAAGTGGCTTGAACCAAAAAATGGTTATTTTTTTAGGTTTTTAAACAGTAATGCGCCTTTAAATCTAATTGATAAATTTAGAGAATATCCGATCCCGCGTATTCGAAGAGGCTATGTAAAACACTGGTAAAAAGAAAAAAACCGTGCACAAATTGAAGTTAATAAAATTTTGGAATTAGATAGAAATAAAGCATCGGTACGCGGGAGAATACTTTATCCACGAGGTATTGATGAGAATTTTTATTATGTTGTTAGAAAAGAAAATGGGCTTTGGGTGGTTGTAGATAGATCAATCAATTTCAAGGGGAAAAAATGACATCCATACATTTTTTTAGAAAATAAAGATATTGGCTTTGTGAAAAAGGCATGCAGTCAGAAATAAAAATACATACCTTCCCGTTTACCAAGTGCGGTGTAATTGATGCCAATATCACCAATATTTTAGGCGATGAAACTCTGTATGAAATACGTGGCTTTGGTTTATCGAATGCAGCTGCGCATGCAAAAAAGCACCATTATAGTTAATGGTGAAAACGTTAACTTAGTGCCGGGTATGGCAGTCACAGCAGAAGTAAAAACGGGTGAACGACGAATTATTGAGTTTTTTTGGCGCCTTTGTTACGAGGTGGAAGAGAATCTCTAAGAGAGATAGCTTATTCTTTATTTGTTAGTTTATGTCTATCTAGTTTTAATATGAAAATTATAGGATGGTTTATGTTTTATTTTATTAAAAAGTATACTTTTTTATTATCGATTTTTTTGATTTCTGGGTGTTGCTTAGCATCACAGAAAATAGAAAATGGAAAAGAAGCATTGTCATTTCAAAACAATGATAAATGTGAAGCATACAAAGAAAAGTTTATGCAGCATATGAGTGACGGGTGGCTGGTTGTTAATCAATTGGATCGATTGCAACATGCAGATTTATTATACGAGCTGAAAAGTGTTGGATCGTTAATGTTTACCATTTACGGGGAAGATATCGATACTGATAATAAATTCGATACATTGTTTGTTGAAAGTGTAACCAACCCCTATCACGTTGCGACCAATATTTATTTTTTGCAGCATGTAGATAAAAAACAATTCATCAGTATTGCTGATAATCGCCATAAAAGCCCTTATTATGAAGATTTTAAACAGAAAATATTCACTGAATATAAGTGGGATAACAGAATTCCAGAGGTAGGAATGACGTTTATTGCACCTTCAGAAAATTTAAAAAAGCATAAGATTAAAGATGATCCATGGCAAATTACGCTCACTAAAATTCAGGGTGATGTGATTTTAGTGATAAGAGGGGTGGAATCTAAAATGTTGTATGTTGCAAAATTTAAAAAAGGGGATATGTTTGAGCAAGAAATGATTTGTTATTTCCCTAACTTATTAACTTATTAACTTATTAACTTATTAACTGGTGAATTCGTATAATAAGTGCATAGCATATTTAAGTGCGCCTAAATACAACGCCAA
>CAKZUG010000124.1 GCA_937920545.1 uncultured Saccharophagus sp. | reverse complement strand
GTGATGATTGATCAGGTGTTGAGCCATACCTCAGACGAGCATAATTGGTTTAAAGAGAGCCGCGAGAACACCCATAACCCAAAAGCCGACTGGTATGTATGGGCCGACGCAAAAGACGATGGGTCACCACCTAATAATTGGCTTTCTATATTTGGCGGCGGGGCATGGCAGTGGGATGCTAGGCGCAAGCAATATTACCTGCATAATTTTTTAACCAGCCAGCCTGATTTAAACTTTCATAATGTCGATGTGCAACAGCAAATGCTCAGCGAATTAGAATTTTGGTTAAAACGCGGCGTTGATGGCGTAAGGCTAGATGCTATTAATTTTTGCTTTCACGATAAGCAGTTACGTGACAACCCGGCAAAACCTGTTAGTGAGCGGCAAGGGCGAGGTTTTAGGTCAGACAACCCCTACGCGTTCCAGTGGCACACATACAATAATACCCAGCCAGAAAACCTTATATTTTTAGAAAAATTACGCGCCTTAGTCAACAAGTACCCTGGCACAGTCACTCTGGGCGAGGTATCGTCTGATGATTCACTCAAAACAATGGTGCAATACACACAGGATAATAAACGGCTCCATACCGCGTATAGCTTTGAATTACTGGTCGATGATTTTTGCACCGATTACATACGCAAAACAGTCGAGACACTCAATAAAAATATGGGCAGTGGTTGGCCTTGTTGGGCCATATCTAACCACGATGTTACGCGGGTATTATCGCGTTGGGGTGGCGACAAACCTAACCGTAATTTGGCCAAAGTGCTTACAGCGTTTGTTGCGTCGCTACGCGGGAGTGTGTGCAGTTACCAAGGTGAAGAGTTAGGGTTAACCGAAGTAGATATACAACAGCAAGATTTACAAGACCCATACGGCATTGCTTTTTGGCCTAATTTTAAAGGCCGCGATGGATGCAGAACGCCTATGCCATGGTTAAAAGATTGCCACACCGCAGGTTTTAGTACGGCCAAGCCATGGTTGCCCATAGACGATAACCATAAAGAAGCCGCGGTCAGTGAGCAGTTAGCGTGTTCACAATCGGTGTTATCATCTTATCAACGGTTTATGCACTGGCGAAAAAAACAGCCTGCATTATTAGAGGGGGATATTGATTTTATCGATACGCCTAATCATACTCTTTCGTTTACCCGTACTTGTAAAGAACAAACATTATTAGCTTGTTTTAATTTTTCAGATAAAAATGTCACCATTGAGCCAGTTTTAGACGGTGTGTGGAAAAATGTGCCTGAGTTTTCATATGATCAACTTAATTTAAAAAAGGGTGATCACTTTCATTTTGATCACAATAATAAAAATTATAAAATAATAATATTACCCCCATTTAGCACTGTTTATTTTGAGCGTTATGAATAAAATACCTTTATTTTATTGACCCCTCTATTTCTTCTCCTGTCCCTTCAGCCGCCGTTAAGGCGGTTTTTTTATATTTTAATATGCCAACAAAAAAAATAAAAAAGTTCCATAAATATACAATGTGCATACGTATTCATCATGCGGTGAGTATTTAAAGGCGTAATATATATTGTTTACTTCACTTTATAGTGAGTAGAAAAAATAAAATAATAATATTTTTATCAAATTTTTACCAAAAATAATCATAATTTAATCGTAAAGGTAAATTTATCATGAGAAAGATCATCTCTTTTAAGGCTCTTCACGCCTTTGTTTTTGTAATGTGTGGCGCGATGCTTAGTGCGCATGCGTCTGCTCAAACCAGAACAGCTTTTGTGCATTTGTTTGAGTGGAGTTGGAACGATATCGCACAAGAATGTGAACAGCATCTTGGGCCAAAGGGCTTTGCCGCTGTACAGGTATCGCCTCCGCAAAAATCTATCGACCGATCCGAGTGGTGGTCACGTTATCAACCTATTAGTTACAGTATTGAAGGGCGTGGTGGCGATAGAACCGCCTTTAGAAATATGGTGAGTCGTTGCGCTGCAGTCGGCGTTGATATTTATGTCGATGCCATTATTAACCACATGGCAGCGCTTAACCGTAATTTTCCCGAAGTACCATACGGCCCAAACGATTTTAATAATTGCACAACCAACATTAATTACCAAGATCGTTTCTCGGTACAAAATTGTGACCTTGTTGGGTTAAATGACCTGCGTACCGGGTCAGATTATGTCCGTGGCCGTATTGCGGGCTACATGAACGATATGATTAGTTTAGGTGTTAAGGGTTTTCGTATTGATGCCGCAAAACATATCCCTGCGGGCGATATTGGCGCAATACTGTCGCGTTTAACGCAAGATGTTTATATTTTTCAAGAAGTCATTGGTGCACCGGGCGAAGCGGTACAACCGTTTGAATACACGCGTAATGCCAACGTAACCGAGTTTAATTTTGAACGCACAATGGGCTTTTATTTTAAAGGCCGAGGCCCCTTAAAAGATTTACAAGGTATTGGGTCATTCAATGGTTGGTTAAATAGCAGCGATGCTGTGGTGTTTGTGTCTAACCACGATGACCAGCGTCAAAATGAATCTGCCACATTAACCTACAAAGATTCATTTGAGCTGTATGAGCTAGCAGAAGTGTTTGCACTTGCTTACCCCTACGGTTACCCCAAGGTCATGTCGAGCTACTTTTTTGAAGGTGAAAACCAAGGCCCGCCAGCACGTGGCCCTAATACTGGTGATGCCTGTGGTGGCGGTTGGGTGTGTGAACATAGATGGCGCGGAATTGCCAATATGGTTGGTTTTAGAAATGCCACGCTCGATCAATTTAGAGTGACAAATTGGTGGGATAACGGCAATAACCAAATTGCATTTGGCCGTGGTGGCTTAGGTTTTGTTGCTATTAACCGCGAGAACAACGCATCGTTAAACCGCACACTTCAAACAGGTATGCCAGAGGGAACATATTGCGACGTCATCAATGCCGATTATGATCAAGCATCGCAAAGCTGTAACGGCGCAATCATTAATGTCGATGCAAACGGTTTCGCTAATTTTAATATTAATCGTTTTAAAGCGTCCGCCATACATGTGAATGCGAAAGTGAATGGCTCGGTGAGCAGTGATGTCGCCCTATGGGAAAACGCCTATTTTAGAGGCACACCCAACAGTTTTGGCTTATCACCTATGCAGTTTAACGATGGACTGTGGCAAACCGTGCAGCGTTTTGGATCAGCCAGTACCGCGCGTTTTAAAATAGACCGCTTTGGTGACTGGACAGAATCTTACCCCGTGCAAGATGTTCTTATTACTGAAGGTGCAGGGGATTACAGCATCACATTCAACGACCGCACCCGCCAAATAGCGGTACAAAAATTAACGCAGGTGGTAACGCCACCCAGCAATACAACAGTAGATGTACAGGTAAGTTGTGCAAATGGTTTTACCCGTTTTGGGCAAGCTGTTTACGCAATAGGTGACCAAGCTAGCATTGGCAGCTGGAACCCAGCCAATGCTGTTAAGCTATCGGCAACGAATTACCCAACATGGACGGGTACCATTACCGTACCCGCCAACACAACCGTTAACTGGAAATGTTTAAAGCGCTCTGAATCAAATCCTGCTCAGGGTTTACAGTGGCAATCAGGCGCTAACAATATATTTAACTCTGCTAATACAAATGCACAATCAGCTTCGTTTTAAGTTTTTTGTAAGCGGTTAGGGTTTAACCTAGCCGCTTGTGATGTTATTTTTTTAAAAAAATTACACATGTTTTAGCCTGATACATAGGGCTGAGATGAAACCTGAACAGATTGCCAAAAAAACCTTTCCAAAAAGGGATTTCCAAAAATGAATGGAAAGATCCGTTAAAAGCCAAATATTAAGTTAGCCGTCATGTTATTCAATATTACAATCGATACCGATCTTACCGACTTCACAATGGTGTAATGCCCAAAGAAAAAGAAAATACATTAAAGCTTATAAGAAGTGACTCGTTATAGTCGCCCATTACAGTTTTTTAGAGATTGTATCAGCCCAATTTAGGGTGAGCGAGTTTGTCACTTGGTATTTTGTAGTTGGGTTCAATGAGAAACATCAGCATAGCGTCATTCGTCATTTGACACCCGCTCGGCGACATTAGAGTAAAGACAACGGCATGTTAGAAAAATGCAAAGCGGTTTACACTCTAGCAAGAGCACAAAGCCTCATTCTATGGTCAGGTGATGCATGCGACTGATCATTTACAGAAACAGTGGCACTCAACTCTTAAAAAAGACAATTTATTAGTGTTTTTATGACAGCTAGTCTGAAAGCTCTCAGTGTATTTATCGCACTATCTAATTGATTGCACATATTAAATGTGTTGTAAAAAGCTCCTGTGGCGGGAGAAAATGTCATAAATAAGGGTATGTTGTGCTTGCCATTTACTGCTGGTTAACGTTAAATAGCGAGCTACTAAAAGTACTGAAAGTATATTATATGCTGGCTTAAAAAGGGCTTGGCATTTATAGAACTTGCAAGGGACGTGCATTCGATTTAACTCTTCTTATGTTTGAGTGGTTAGCGAGTAGATTGTGTGAATTACGATCTTTCTTGTGCTGATAATGCTACATCTCAATCCATCTTGTTCTTATCAATAAATGATGCTTTATTTAGCCGCAATAACAATACTTATCCTGCTTTAATTTTTAATAGAATTTTACTATTCTTTACCGCTTCTTAGGACATCATGTTATGAATAATAAGCTGAATTCTCTATTTTTAGCTGCGCTGTTTAGCATTAGCTTGCCTTCTATCGCGGGTATTACTTTTGAGTCGAATCAAGCAGAAATATCTATCCCTCCTGCTTGTAATCATGTGCCAATAAGTATTGGCTATACGCCAGATAGCGCCTCTTTTGATGAGTCTACAATATCGGTAAGCTCAGATTCAGCTTGGGCGATACCTTCAGTCAATGCAGCTGAAGATGCCATTAAAATCAGTTTTTCTACTGAAAGTTTATTCTCTTCTTACACTGCTACTGTATCTGTAAGCGATGGCGATTCGGTTACAGAGTTATTTATTAGTGCTGATGTTTCAGCGTTAGATATCTATCGTTTAACGGATGACCCAATGCGTTCGGTCACCTATGGCATTCATAGGGATGGTACTGATAACGGTAGTATTATTGCTTTTGATCCTGTTGAAGAGACACTTACATCCTGTATTTCAGTCGGTAAAGGTCCAACAGATTTTGTCATAAACGATGACAGCACAGAGCTGCTGGTTATTAATAGTGTGGACAAAAGCATTGATGTCATTGATCTCGAAACCTTTTCACATAAAGAAACCATTGTGCTATCCACATACACTGCTGGTGGAGAGTATGACGAAACAACCGCTAATATCGATTTAGGCCCCAGTGATATTATTTATTACTCCGATAGTGGTTGGGAGCCAACCTTGCACGTACTACAAAGAAGCACTGGTACTGTTTTGCAATCTCTTGATTTCGACGGCTCGTCATCCTCGAATAATAGGGGTTTTATGGATTTTGCTGTTACCAGTGATAAAGCACGTATGGTTGCTATGCCGCAACGCGGCTGGTCGGCTGGTTCGCATTCTCCAATTATTGGCCAGTTCAGTATAAATTCGGATGGTACCGTACGTTTTATTAAACAAACAAACTTAACGGATTCCAGTCGAGACTCCTTTGAAGCACCCGTGTTGATACGCGAAGACGATCAAATTGCGGTAATGAGAACGATCGCCACCGATCCAGCAGACACAGACAACCTCGACCGTGCATTTACTTCTGCTATTTGGTCCATGAACCCCAATGGCAGTGTTGTCGCGACGGCAGACAAGCTTTATGAGTACGACACTGGCATCGAGCTTTACACCATCCCTGGAGTCAACAGTTATAACCCTGGGTATAGTTCTGATTATATCGCCACAAAAGCACAGGCATTTACATCTGATTTTACTCGCTTTGTTTATTTTAATTCTACCGATCGTACTCTTAATGTTATTAATTTAATTGATTCTATTGGGATTGAGTTATTGGGTCGCTCTGTAAGCCCAGCCAACGGTGCAGTCGTGAGCTCCCCCGAATCATTAACATGGGAACCTTTATCAGGTATTGACCAGTATGATGTTTATTTAGCGACCAATGAAAGTATGGTGTCATCGGCGGATAACACATCCGCAATATATGTTGGGCGTATTACTGGTACCAGCTATGATTTAACTACGCCATTAGTTAGCGGAACTGAATATTTTTGGCGTGTTGACCCCGTCACAGCCGCTGGCACAGAGGTTGGGACTACTTATCGATTTATAGCATCTGACATCGAATTAGATGTATCGGAAGTAAAAGCACAAACGGTTGCTGGTCATTCAGACTACCCAGTAGATATCGAATTGACATCAAAAAATGCAGGAGAAGCGTGGAGTGTAACCGCAGCAGATAACTGGATTACATTTACACAAGATAGTGGCGTTACCCCAGCAACGTTAACTGTACACCTAGATACTAGTCTGCTTGAAAACGGTTTCCATCGTTCAAGTATTACACTCACAACTGAATCTGGTGATCTCAATATACCAGTAGCATTAGAAATCGATGCCCTTAATTTAACGCATATTAAAAGTGATAGAACATCAGAATACGTGTATGCCATTAGTGAAAACGTAAGCGAAGTGATATCGAGAGCCTACCTACTTGAACTCAACTCAACCACAGAAGTTATTGAACGCGTTGTTCCCGTTGGAGCATCAGTGACAGATTTTACTCTCCATTATGCTGATGATCTTATATACGTTACCAACTGGAAGAGCGGAAACCTCGTCGTTATAGATAAAACCACATTTAAGCAAATTAAAAATCATGCGTTTCAACCCGCGGGTGATATCGGTTACTCAGCAGGCGATGTGTATCGCGTAGCCGCCGGTGGCTCGCAGCGGTTAGTTTTAGAAGAGCAAGATCAATGGATTGATATCAGTCTTTACAATACAAATACCGAAACAATACTAGCAGAAGAATCTGTACGTGAAGGCGGTGGCGCATTTGACCCTAGTGGCCGTTACTATTATCACGGTGAGAATAACTCATCCGGCGCTTCTATTATCAAATTCGATACAAGCGGCGATGTTTTTACCAAACTTGCCGAAATTCGACCAGAAGAGATCTTTAATTACTACGGCTCTAGAACCGTCGTTATCTCTGAAGATGGGTCACGTATATTTTGGGCTGGCGTAGCATTAGACG
The DNA here is from genome assembly GCA_937920545.1 of uncultured Saccharophagus sp. Lineage (GTDB taxonomy): Bacteria > Pseudomonadota > Gammaproteobacteria > Pseudomonadales > Cellvibrionaceae > Saccharophagus. The sequence goes on along the minus strand of CAKZUG010000124.1, from coordinate 4,466 downwards.
AAAACCTGAATACCGAATGGGGTATTAACGATATTATTTATTCAAGCTCTACTAATGGCCGTTATGCGTTTGGCGAGACTGCAATTTACGATATCAATTTAAAACGCCAAGTTTTTTCGATGCCTGTCAGCTCTAAAGTGAGTGGTTATAATTCTACAAGTGGAAAGTTTGTCGTACAAGTTGATGACTCATTTACATTTTATACCTTACCAAGCTCCGGTTCTTTTCAAGCACCAGAACTTAGCTTAAGTAACTCAACCAATAATTCAATTGATTTAAGATGGACAGATACAACACTGGAAGTGGCATTTGAGATTCAGCACAAATTGCTGGGTGCCAGTGAATGGGTTGACGTTCACACTACCGCTGAAAATGAAACAAGTTGGACGAATTCAGAATTACAAGAAGAGTCGAGTTACGAATTTCGCGTGCGTGCTATTGCATCGAACTATAGCTCGCCCTGGAGTAATATTGTAATAAAACAAGAAGATGACATTCTTGACGTACTAGGGCGTAACGTAACGCCTTTAAACAGCGGTACTGTGAATACACCTGCTATATTAAGCTGGACGACTATTCCGTGGATAAACGAATACGACATTTATTTAAGTATTGATGAAAACGCATTGGCGACTGCCACTATCGATTCTAGTGTTTATCTAGGACGTGTTGCAGGTACAAGCTTTGATGTACCCGAAGTATTAATTAATGGCACCAAGTATTTTTGGCGTATCGACCCAGTTGAAGATTCTGTCGCGCAAACAGGCAGAGTTTATTCATTTACTGTTGCTGATATTGAGCTAGATGTTGCCAAGGTCGAAGCCAGTACGCTTACTGGTCACATAAACTATCAAGTAGACGTCCAATTGAGTTCCAATAATTCAACTGTGGCTTGGTCAGCAGTAGCGGCTGACCCTTGGGTCACGTTTACTGAAAATACAGGTTCAACACCATCTACCTTAAGCGTGCGTTTTAATGCTTCTGAGCTTGCGGTTGGTGTGCATACTTCAACTATTACACTTACAACCGACTCAGGCAAAATTGACATCCCCGTTGAGCTATTAACTACGCCTTTGAATATTACCCATATTCGCAGTGATCGTAACTCATCAACGGTTTATGCTATTAGTGAAGAACGAAGCGAAGATCGAAATGAAGATCGAAATGAAGAAAAAAGCGCCGCTTTTTTGCTTGAAATTGATTCTGAAAATGAGCTCATCCACCGTGTTGTAAAGGTTGGCTCTTCAGTGATTGATTTGGCTATTCACGACAGCGATAATCTTATTTATGTATCGAATGGGTCGGGTAATCGCTTACTTGAACTTGATAAAGATACGCTTAAGATTAAAAAAACAATAACATATGAGTCACCTAGCGACGGTTTTAGCCCGTTTCCTACAAGGGTTTACAGCGTTGCGGCAGGTGCTTCACAACGGCTTGTTATAAACGATTCAGACCAATGGGGAAATCTTGATCTGTTTAACCCTCATACTGAAACTTCAATAAGTAAAGTGCCTGTACGAGACGGCGACGGCGTATTTGACCCAACTGGTCGCTACTACTATTACGGAGAAATCAATACTCCTGGAGCGACACTCTATAAATACGATACCAGTGGCGATATATTTACGCTACACAACCAAGCGCAACCCTCTAATATTAACAACTATGGCGATTCGAAAACAGTTGTTGTATCTGAAGACGGTTCTCGTGTTTTTTGGGCTGGTTTTGCCTTAAACGAAAACCTTGATAACGAGTGGACTACTGGCGATATTATCTATTCCGCATCCTCTGATGGTACTTATGCTTTTGGAGAAACGTCAATTTATAACATCAATCTTAAGCGCCCCGTTTTAGGTATGCCCGCAACGACTCAGATAAGTGGGTATAACTCAACCAGTGAAAAACTTGTTGTACAGATTGCAAATAAACTACAATTTTTTGCTATCACAGATTCGATAACGTTGCCGGCTCCTGTACTCAATGTGAGCGACTTTGATTATGACTCAGTTAACTTAAGCTGGACTGATAAATCACTTGAGTTATCTTTCTTGATTCAAATACGCGAGCTAAATGCAGCTAATTGGACAGATATAAACAATACGGCTGTAAACGTGACGTCTGCATTGAATTTTGGTTTGCAAGATGGACTGTCTTACGAATTCCGTATTCGCGCTAATGCGGGTGAGGAAAGCTCTGATTGGAGTAATATCGTTTCGGTGACTCTGCCTGAAAGGCCCAATATAAGACCCATTGCAGAATTCGATATTGTAGGGCTAGAAAAAATAGAAAGTAAAAAGTTTAATATTACAGAAAATGATTGGGATCCAGATGGTGATATTGACCCTAGGTCAATTTTCATTATTACTGAGCCAAAATTTGGCGAGTTAAAAGTTCATGATGATGGGGGAGTGACCTATACGCCTAATGAAAATTTTGTTGAGACAGATAGCTTTATCTATACGGTAAATGACAATGATGCAGCTACTTCCGATCCTGCCATGGTAACAATAGTCGTTGCATCCACGCCAATACTTAGTGTCATTAACACTACTGATAGTTCTGTAGTTCTAAGCTGGGAGATCGATACCGTCTCGACAGAAGGATTTGTTCTTCAAGTGAAAGGTTATGATTACAATGTTTGGTTTAATGAAGACTATATTCCAGCAGGCCAGACTAATTTTATTGTAAATAATTTAAGACTAGGGGAAACGTATATATTTCGCATCCGTGAAGATTCTATAGGCTACGTTACCCCATGGAGTAACGTGGTATCAGTAACAGCATTGCAAGATCAAGTAACTCCATCGACACCTGTTATTGATTCTCCCGATACCGATCAACCAGAAACACCGACACTTGTTATTGATTCTCCCGATACCGAGCAACCAGAAATACCGAGTAATAATGGCGATGAAAACAGTGGTGACAATACAGAAGCTGAAAAATCAGGTGGCGGCTCTTTAGATCTTGCCACGTTAATGTTGCTATTGATGGCTCTCATATTTTGTAAAAAAGGAACCCTTGTTTTTAGGCGCGCTAGATAAAAAATAGTAATCAGGGCTTAACTAGCGGCTTACAGGCCGCTTCACTTTTGTACAAATAAAGATAATAGAATACAGTTTAGCGGCTAAAAAAAAGGCAGCTAGACTTGGGCGCACTGAACGAACCAAGTGCGCTCGAATTCTTTGAGGGTGAGTACATCGGATAAATTTTTTCTTTAGACGGCCACACGATCTCGACTCGCTTTCATCCTTTTTTAAAGATGTACTTAATATACCCTTTGTTTTTTGAAGGTTCTCATTTTTTGATTTTCTTCGATCTAAAATAGAGCTTAATCTTACAGTCATCCTTGGCTAACATTTTTGTAGCAGCCGTATCGTTCTTGCATTTGTCTGTAATATTCCCTTTATACCCGCTTATTACGTGTTTGTATTTTTTGTGCCTTTAAAATACAAACCAAATATCATAGATAAAATCCCTATGCCCGCCATAATCGATCCTTTAATGGTGCCGCTTATTTTGGATTCGCCTATACGTAAAATAGAATCGACGGGATATTCATTCATGGTAAGCCTATGTTGAATGGCTTTAACTTGCATTTCAACTGTCCAGCCAAAGGTTTTATCCTGCATGTTGATGCGTTTGAGTGCGCTGTGGGTGATGGCTCTGAAGGGGCCAAGGTCGGTAATTTTAACGCGCCATAATAAGTAAATAAGTTTGGCCGATAGCGCGTTGCCAAAGAGCTGAACGGGCGTGAGTGCGCCTTTTTGTATGTGACCAAGTGGCCTAGAGCCAATGGCGAGGTCGTCGCCAGAGATAATACCGTCAAGCAATGCAATGGCCTGTTTGGGGTGGCATGAATGGTCGCCGTCGATAAATACAATAATATCGGTTTGTTTGTCGATCTGTTTTAGTGCTTTTAAGCAGGCACGGCCGTAGCCCGCAATAGGCTCGTTTACCACATGCGCACCGTGGCTGCTGGCCACTTGCGCAGTATGATCGCTTGAGCCGTTATCACATACCACAATGCTGTCTATGATGCGATTGCCTTCATGGGTTAATGCATGCAGGCCAGCAATCACTTTGCCAATCGCTTGTTCTTCATCTAGAGCGGGGATAACCACGCTGATGAAACGTTGTTTGTACATATAAAACCTTTGAACATGATGGGTGTATATTTGTTGGGCAGTGAAGGTATTTTTATACATACCTTATGATGTTTGTACATGTGTAAAACTGTTTTTATACTACCGAAACAGCTGAAAAGCATGCTCTTGAGTATGATGCAGGCTGTCAATGTATCCCTATACACTCTGCGTCGGTATCCTGCTTCCGATGGCCTCATACCCAAGGGTATTCTGTCTTTGTGTCTTGTTAATAAGCCTTGAATTCAAGTATTAAGTGCAATCATTATGAAGCCACCAGCACTTCTGATTGCCCCGTAAATAATTCATGAGGGGTTT